>NZ_CAXBHN010000003.1:0-211650 GCF_963975605.1 uncultured Zhongshania sp.
CAGTTTCTTTTTGGAAACGCATCACTACCGATGCAAACGCTTCATTGACTTCGAACAGGTCAATGTCGTCGATAGACATACCGGCTTTTTCCAACACTTTCCAAGTTGCCGGCGCAGGACCAGTCAACATAATGGTCGGCTCGGTACTGGTAACCGCCGTGGCAACAATGCGGCCGCGGGCTTTTAAGCCCAACTCGACGCCAATTTTCTCGCTGCCGATCAGTACCGCTGACGCACCATCTACAATGCCTGAGGAGTTGCCTGGAGTATGGATATGATTGATTTTAACCACCTGCGGATACTTACTAAGCGCGATGTCGTCATAGCCCAGTGAACCGTGGAACTCAAATGATGCCTTTAGCCGCGCCAAGCCCTCTAGGCTGCTGTCGGGCTTTATAAACTCGTCACGCTCAAGAATGGTTACGCCGTTGTCGTCTTTAACCGCCATAACGGATTTATCAAAGTAACCGGCGTCTCTTGCAGCCGCTGCTTTTTGCTGAGAATGAAGTGCAAAGGCATCAACATCTTCACGGCTAAACCCAGCCAAGGTTGCGATCAAGTCGGCGCCCACACCCTGCGGTACGAAGGCGCTATCAAACGCGGTTTGCGGATCTTCGCCCCACGCGCCGCCGTTGCTACCCATAGGCACCCTCGACATACACTCAACACCGCCGGCAACGACAAGATCTTCCCAGCCTGACGCCACTTTCTGCGCAGCAAGGTTGACCGCTTCAAGACCGGAAGCGCAAAAGCGGTCTAACTGAAAACCAGCAACCCGCTCATCCCAACCCGCTTTCAACAAGGCCGTTTTGGCAATACAAGAGCCTTGCTCACCAATGGGAGTAACACACCCCATAATGACGTCATCGACTTTACTGGTATCGAGATTGTGGCGGTCTCGCAAGCCGTTAAGTAAACCGGCAAGTAGGTCAACCGGCTTCACTTCATGTAGCGAACCGTCTTTTTTACCTTTACCGCGAGGTGTACGAACTGCGTCGTAGATGAAAGCTGTATTAGCCATACTTTTTGTCCCTGACTGACATGATTATTACGTGGACAAGAGGTTCGCCCCCTAACCCCTTTTCCGCAATGACCGTCAATGACATACGATAGACATTATGTTACAAGTTAGTACTGAAAACTCTGAAGTGTGCGCCTGCGACTAAAAACTGGTCTGCAGGGAAATAGTCAGGCCAATTTCTCTCGGTATTTTATGGAAAACAGGACCATCTCCATCGCCTTTATCCGCAATATGGTGTCGGGCTGCGGGCTACCAAGGCGCCATTACAATGAGCTCTTGGAGCGTGCAGGGATAGACCCCAAATCGATAAACAGCCCACGCGCCAGGGTCACGCCAACACAGCTCTCCCAGCTAAATAAATGGATCACCGACGCCACCGGTGACGAAGGTATGGGGCATTATCGACAGCCACAAAAGCACGGTACGTTTCACGCATTAGCCTACTATCAACAGAGCGCCAGCGACTTAAAACAAGCTATAGAGCGCAATGTTAGCTTTTACAATTTATTCGATTTCGGCTTTAGCCTGGCGCTGGTCCGCAGCGGCGATTACATGAGTTACCGACTCCAAGCAGACCTAGGGCTGACATTAACTGACTGGGTTTACGAACAGCACCTGATGATAAACCACCGCTTTTTATGCTGGCTAACTGGCAGCACAATCCCCCTTCATCGCGTGAATTTAAATTACCCAGCACCAAGTCACAGCGGCGAATACCACTACCTATTTTTCAGCGATACCCGCTTTGCACAAGACCACAGTGAAATCGTGTTTCACCAGCAATATCTGAGTTTACCCATCATTCGTTCCACCGCGGAGCTAGACGACTACCTCTCTCGGGTACCCAGCGAATTCCTGCACATTCCCAACCAAGGTAGCAGTTACACAGAGAAAATAAGGCGGATCATTCGAAAATCGCTACCGGAAATACCGAGCTACGAGAACATGGCCGAGTCACTTGGACTAACACCGCAAACCTTGCGTCGCCGCCTCCGGCAGGAAGGATGTGATTATAGATTAATCAAAAACGAACTGATCCGGGATACCGCGATTGGCTATTTGTTACACGACAATAGAGAGATTAAAACGATTTCTTATCAACTCGGCTTCTCAGAGCCCAGCGCCTTCATCCGATCATTCAAAAAGTGGACGGGCGTGACGCCGCACCAGTACCGCGACAATCACAGCTTGGGTGCTGATTCACTCGAAAGCGGAGCCAAAGCTTAAATTAGCCGTCGGCCTAAAACCCCGCACATAGGTCTTAACATTGGCTTGTATTTGTCTGCGCCAAAAAACTACAGATTTCCGCGAGATTCCATTTCCACCTGCTGGGCGACTTACTGCTTTTTACGAAAAAATAAGCAAGAAAATCGCCCACAAATCACTCGCCCTTCAGCTATCCGGACTTCACAATAAGGCCCTAAAGCCAGCATTTAGGGGTCAACATGCTTTACATAACTAGCATAGTGCGGATTATCTATCGCCATTTTGGCTAAGGTAATGCGCTCTAAGACTGGAAGTATGTCGTCTTCCCCAGGCCTTATATCAGCACTATTTATAAACTCTACCAGGCGCTGGTTTTGGCTTCTCTCTGAGCCGTCATCACCCAACAAGGTATTGAGTTGGTCACGCTCTAGGCGCTTAAATTCCTCACCCAACTCAGACTCGCGGGCGATGATCCCCAGCACATTGCCCGCAATTTTGAGCTTATATTTAAGCGCACTGTCGCTGACCGCTGGCGCTAACTCAGCTTCTAAAAATGACTGCAAAGCATCGCATAGCTGACTAATATTTGGTTTATTTACTGGCACGTCTACTCCCCCCGCAATAAATCGAGAATATCTAGCTCACACTCGGAAACGCGGCGGCCGATAGCAACTCGCTCCAGTGAACGCTCGCGGCCACTCAAATGCATATCGCATTGATATAGGCAAATCACTCCCCACTTGAGCACACCAAATAGCTCCCAAAATGTCACCACCTTAGGATCAACCTGTCGGCCGCTCGCCTGCGAATAGGCTTGATATAAGCTGTCGCGGTCACCGAAGCCACCGACCGGCTTATCAATTCGCCCAAAGCGCCAGGAATTTACACAGAGCCAGCCCAAGTCTTCCATGGGGTCACCAATATGCGACAGCTCCCAGTCGAGCACGGCGCGAACACCGTCCTCGTCCACTATCAAATTGCCGTTGCGGAAGTCCCCGTGCACCAAGGTTTCCTCGGTACAGAGCGGGATATGTTCGGCGAGCCAGCGAAACGCATATTCAAACACCGGCAGGGATTGCTGATAGCCGTCATAAGCCTGTCGATAAAATGCAATTTGATCTGCCGCCAGAGCCCGATGCAATCCAGTCACCGTCTTTAGCGGCACAGCGTGGATAGCCGCTAAAATGTCGCCACACTGCCCCGCCATTTTTCCTCTAGCCACAGCGTAGCGTGGATCTTTGAGTATTTTCTGCGGCAGGGTTTCACCAGCGATATGACGCATGATAAATCCTTCGCCCAGGCCATCCTCAGTACTTAACTTCAGAACTATCGCCGGTGCTGGCACGCCTGCGGCAACCGCAGCACCAAGAACGTAAGCCTCTTGCGATTTGCTAAGCGCTCCGCCAAATTGGCTGGCATCATTGCCACGGCGCAATATCAAGGCCTGCTCACCCTGCGACGTCATAGCGCTGAATGCCCAGGTCTGGGCAGCCGCGCCGCCCGTCAGACGGCGCAGCCCCGCAATAGTAACGGGCTCAGCAAACTGCCTTGAAAGTGCTTTTTCCAATGGCGCCAGCAAATCCTCCGCTCTCGTTGTTGGCGCCGCCACTGCCGCCGCCTCACTCACAGATCACCCGCCCATTCCGCATCGCGCTCGCCAAAATCCCAGCCCTGACCATTGTCGCGATAGCGCTTTAATACCTGCTTGGCAACCGATTGAATATGCACTTCATCTGGACCGTCATAGATACGTGCCTCGCGGGCGTGGCGATACATTCGACTCAATGGCGTATCGTCGGTAAGGCCCGCCGCGCCATACACTTGAATAGCGCGATCTACCACATTGTGGAGCATGCGTGCACCCACCACTTTGATCGCCCCAATCTCCACCCGCGCAGCGTCGCCGCTGTCTATGCAACGCGCAGCGTGCAGGGTGAGCTGTCGGCAAGCCTGAATCTCGGCGAGACTATCAAATACGTGTTGCTGCATGAGCTGCTTATCTGCGAGGCTAGAACCAAACGCACTGCGGCTATGTAGGCGCTCACACATTAAATCGAAGGCGCGCTGAGCCTGACCCAGCCACCGCATACAATGGAAAATTCGTCCTGGCCCCAAACGTCGCTGCGCGATCACAAAACCCTCGCCGCGACCGCCAAGCAAGTGATGTTCAGGCACCCGGATATCCTTGTATTTCACTTCGAAATGGCCGCTATTTAATCCGAGTAGCGGCGTATCTCTCACAATCTCATAGCCCACCGCGTCGGTGGGAACCAAAATCATGCTGAAAGCTTTGTGGTCAGGCGCCTCAGGCTCCGTGCGACACATAATAGTTGTATAGGCGGCGATATCCGCACCGGTGGTAAACCACTTGTGGCCATTGATACGCCAAACACCATCTTCAAGTACGGCACTGGTCTGTAATTGCGTCGGATCGGAGCTGGCCAGCGCTGGCTCGGTCATGGCAAAACTCGGGCAAATTTCACCGGCAACCAAGGGCCGCAAATACTGCTCCTGCTGCTGTGGCGACGCGTACTGCTTAAGCATCAAAGAGTCTTGTAAGGAATAAGTGCCAAATACGCGCTGGGCGTATTCAGAGCGGCCAATCACTTCATTGATATACACGTAATCGAGAAAGGGCATGCCCTGCCCACCGATTTCCTTAGGGTGCCCCAAGGCCCATAAACCTGCAGCCTTGGCTTCGACCACCAACTCCACAAGCTTGGCCTCAGAGGCCGCCTTATCGGCGCCCTGCAACACGGCTTCAGCAGGATATATACGCTGTTCCAGAAATGCCTTAGCCCGCTGACGAACGTCAAACCACCCGCAAGATTCGCTCACAACACACCCCTATTCTTATGATTATGAATGTCGACAATACAAACAAGACGCCTTTTTATTGTCAAGTAAATTGACTTTATATATGATAACGGCAATATCACTGTGATACACCAACAATAACAACAATAGCCATTACCTGAGTAGCGAGATCAGTATGAACGCATCACTAAAGCCATTACACAATATTCATCACGCCGCCTACCGCTGCCGTGACGCAGAGCAAACTCGCTGGTTTTACGAGGACGTGCTTGGCTTAAAATTAGCTGCTGCCTTTGAGGAAGACATCGACTTTGGTGAAGGACTCGGCCGCAACCGCAATTTTTTGCATATTTTCTTTGAGATGGGCGACGGCAACTACCTCGCGTTTTTTGACGAACCCGGCATTTCTAAAGAAGCCGATTTTGGCCGCAAAGACAGCTTCGACATGCACCTAGCCTTAGAAGCAGAAACAATGGAAGATTTACTGGCCTGGCACAAGCACATCAACGACGCAGGCAAAACCTGCCTCGGCCCCATTGACCACGGCTTTGTGCACTCGGTTTATATGTATGACCCCAACGGTATACAAGTTGAAATTACCTGCCGCGCGACAGACCCGTCACTAATGCAACAGCACACCGACGACGCAAGGAGCTCATTAGCAGCGTGGACCGAAAAAACTCGTCCACTTAAAGAAGAAACCTTTGGTGCAGCTAAAATTGATAAACGCGCCCGCTAACAAAGCGGGCATTAGCAATCACTCCACGGGTACTCCTTCAACATGATATTGAAGGTGTACTAGACCGGCGGCACGACAACGATCGGGCCCCAGCCCTTACTCAGCGCCTGCTTTAATTGTTTTAATTGGGCTTTGCCAATGCGATTACCGAGCTCGTCTTCTATGCCGATAATAGCCTTTTCCGCATCTTGGCGAATTTTATCGGCGGCGCTACTAAACTGAACGATTTTAGCGCGACGATCGGCGGGATCTGGCACCAGCTCCAACAAACCGTCATCCTTCATACCCTGCAGTAATTGATGAATAGCCTGTCGGCTGACACCTAGATTGCGCGCCAGGAACGCGGGGCGATTGATACCCACGGTCACGCTTATCATGATCATTGATTTGGTTCGATTCATTCGCTCCCAGCCCGCCGCTTCTAGGCTGGCCTGCAGACTCTCGTCCATCCAGAACAAGGCGTAAGCCAAGGTGCCAATCAAAAAATCCTGATGCTCTGCTATTTTTTTCATTCAATTATCCAGGCATATACGGTGCTTAAATGCACCGCCACTCGTGACATATAAGCGCAAGGTAAATACATTTACGAGTACGATAAGCATGCCATTGTATGCGGTATCGACCTAGAATAACCAGCATAGCTATCGCTATTTTAGTAAAGATAATTGACATATTATCTAAGAATTGCTCTACTGCCACCCATACTTTTCTTGTGAGCAAGCAGCGAGTATCGTCATGACCAATAAGAAAAAAGCCTACGAGCGCGTACCTTATTTAATTTTCTATCAAGACAAAAGTCCATTTAAAGAGACCTACGGCGGGCCAATGGATTTTGGCGCCTTGAAGTCACATCTGCTGCGTCCGGCAGAACCGAAAACAAACAATGTCATTGTGTTTATGCACCCCGTGGGTGGCGGCGAATATCTACCGATGATTACCGAGCTGGCCAAGGCTGGCTATCCGGTGATTTATTGCCAAAGTCGATATCCCGGCAATGACACCGCGCTGATCATGGAAAAAGTCGTTATTGATCTAGGTAACTGTATTCGTCACGCCAAAGAAACCTTTGGTTTCGATAAAGTGATACTCGCGGGCTGGAGCGGCGGCGGCTCGCTGTCGATGTTCTACCAAAGTCAGGCAGAAAACCCGACCATTACTAAGACACCCGCCGGAGATGCGGTAGACCTCACGATTCAAGGCCTAATTCCCGCTGATGGCATTATGATGCTGGCAGCCCACATCAGCCGCACCCACACATTAACCGAGTGGATGGACGCGTCGATTTTAGATGAACAAGACCCAAATCACCGCGACCCGGAACTGGATATTTACAATCCCGAGAATACCAACCAGCCACCCTATTCTGCAGCGTTTTTGGAGCGTTACCGCGCCGCGCAAATTGCCCGTAACCGCAAAATTACGGCATGGGTTAAAGAGAAATTAGCAAGTCTGAAGGACAGCGGCCGCCCCAATGATGAATTCGCTTTTGTGGTGCATGGCACCATGGCCGATCCTCGCTGGCTAGACCCGACTATTGACGCCAATGACCGCAAGCCGCGCTGGTGTTACTTGGGTGACCCTGAGGTGGTCAATAACGGCCCAGTTGGTCTCGCCCGCTTTTGCACGCTGCGCAGCTGGCTATCGCAGTGGAGTTACGATGATTCCAATGCTGACGGACTGCGCTGCGCCCAGACTATCAGCGTGCCCGCCCTCGTTATTGGCAACAGTGCAGACGACGCCTGCACACCGAGCCACACCACGCGAATCTTTGATGCGATAGCTCACGACAACAAAGAAATGCACGAAATTAAGGGTGCCACCCATTATTACTTCGGACAGGAAGCGCAATTAAAGGAAGCCATTCAACTGTGTGGTGACTGGCTCGCTCGCCAAGATTTATTGTAACTAGCGCTTAGCCAGCGCTTGCACTCTGACGGCGCTCGCTTTTGCAGGCCGGAATATCGATATTCTGCACTGACAAGCGCCGAACCTTGCCATTCAATAGCGGCCACTCAATTTCACTGCCCTTTTGCAACCCCAATAGTGCGCATCCCACTGGCGACAGCACGGAGATTTTTAATGTCGTGACGTTTGCCTGCCAAGGCATCACCAAGGTAACGCTCGTTTTCGATTGCGAATCTAAATCAATAAAGGTGACCAAGGAATTAATACAAACGAAATCGTGTTTGTAATCACCGTCCTCAACAATGTCTGCACGATCTAACTCTGACTGTAAGTCCTGCGCCGCCTCTGATCGATTGCGACGCAGAAATTCGCTTAAAACTTGATAATCAGATTGCTTAACAAAAATAGGGATATGGGTTAAGTCTTGCATCATTTTCTCCATAGCAAAAACCCAGCGAAAATAAAAAAATTCGCTACTAATTAATTACGATTAGCTTGGTGTGTTGCGGGCGACTGAGTAAAACTCAATCGCCTCAGGAGAGGAAGGCGACAAAAATCCCAGCGCAAACTGCACCGAAATTGAAACTTTTAACTACATAAAATAATGCGGTATTCATGGAGCCGAGATTAGCAGCTTTAAAAAACTAAGCAAGCGCTCTGCGCTCAGTTAATAATTATAATTATGTTTAATTTAAATCCAGCGCCTTACACATCAACATAAATTGCAAAACCGATGTCCCCGATGGATATAGGCAGGCCGTGACTGGACTCGCTCACAACCCGTTTAATATGGGCACAAATGGAAGCAGGGACTACAATGCCAAGGAATTGCGGAGTTTAAAGCTAGGCGTTTTTAGCAAAATGCTAAACAACTCGGGCTGTAGGGGACGCGGCGACCCGCAACGCACTGACGATGTAGCAAAAAGTAAAGGCCGAACCAACCTGCAGCAAACGCCGCAACTGCTAGACTCTAATTAAGCAAGAGGCTGAGCATTATGATTGCAATTCAAGACCACGAGGACAGCGCAGAAATCATTCTGCGCCCAAACTGTTCTGCTAGCTGGGATCAAAACCGCCGCATCATATTTGCGGTAATGGCGGTGAACACCCTCTTTAGTACTGGCTTCATTGTCATCGGCGCCTGGCTGGTATTACCCTTTATGGGTTTAGAGCTGCTGATCTTATGGCTGTTACTGAGCCGAACTTTTCGAAATCTGCAAATACAGCAAATTGTCAGTCTTAGCCCACAAACCCTGAGTATTGACATTGGCCATCGGCGCCGCGAACGCAGCTGGCGGTGGCCCAGAAACACCAGTTATATACTCGTTACGGTAAAGCCCCACCCTTGGGACCCCTTACACATCAGCCTAAGCCACTGCGGCGAACAGGTTTCAATTGGTGATTTTTTAAATAAAGACGATAGTCAGCAACTACTTAGCACCCTGCGCCGACATCTGCCAGTTAGGCACTATTGCGAAGACTCAATAATCAACATCTGAAAGTGGCTCAATCGGCGCATTCGCTTCAACCAACAAGGACAGGACGCCAAGCTCTCCGAAGGAGGCGTAGTAACGCCCTGCTTGCAAAGGCAACATCTGTCCCAGCGCACCGGTCAATAGCCATTGATCAGGATAAATAACCCAGCCCTGCGCCACACGGTCGTTAATTAATTCAAGCAACATTGGCCACTGGCCGCCGCCAGCAAGCGAATTACTCTGTGCTGAAAAAACAATTTGATCATTGTGATGCAAGCCCACTGTTATCGCATCAATATCGACACTGCCAATAGCCACCGGCTCGCCAACAACAAAGCTATGCGCCGCCGCATTGGCACGAACAATCTCAAAGACGCTTGGCATACCCACACTTTTAAAGCCTAAGTCAGGTAATTCCGCAGCAGGAGCAACATCGGCCACGAGCTTCTTTAGGCTGGCAACGTCGGCCACCGCATGCTTTATTGGCTGCTTTAAACGAAAAGCCAACTCGACCTCGATCATGCCTCTCTTAAAATTAGTAAGATTTACAGCTTGTGTTGAATCAAGGTTTGCCCCGGGTAGCAAGACGCCCATTATGGCGCGATCGCTGTGAAACTGGTGTTGCGACGCAAGGGAGGTAAGCCCCGCTTTAAAGCCTTCAGGCACACGCCCACCGAGCTTTTTATCAAGACTCAATTTCTGAGACTGATAAGCCCCGCGCCATTGCAATGCTTTTACCGACGCTGAACTCTCCTCGCCGTTACTGTCAGCCCAGCTTATTGTGGCAGCACCGAATAAGCTAAGTGCTAACACCAGTTTTATTACACCTAAAAATTGCTGCATTTCACCAACCGCTAAACCCTGAGTAAATCAGGCAAACCGAATGTTAAATCAGTCTGAAAGATAATATTCCACCGTAGACACAACGCGCACTTTTTTAATGTGCGGATTGTTTTTGTCTCGGTCACTTATTGAAAACTGGCCCTGCGAGGCCCGCTTAATTTTGCCTAATACGCTGTCGGAATCAGCGGCAAATTTCTCTGCAACGGCGCGTGCCTGACGCGTTGCCTCTTCAATCATCGTCGGTTTGACCTGATTGAGTTTGGTAAAAATATACTCGGTTTGGGCCTGATAATTATTGCCGTTAAAGGCGATGCCTTTTTGACCTAGTTCAGACAGCTCGCGACTCACTTCGCGTACTTTTTCGATATTGTCGGTGTATACCGTCACCGTCTGCTCCGAAGTATAACGAAATGGCGAGCCACCGTTATTGCCATATTGCTGTGCAGATTTATCGGTAATCGCTGGCGCCGACACAGATATCTCATCACTGGAAAAACCCTTGTCGCGCAAAAAGGATTTAATGGTCGCGATTCGCTCATCTAACAGGATATAGAGCTTGGGCAGATCGTTGCTGGCTTCGGTAAACTGCAGCGGCCAGATCGCAATATCGGCGGTAAACTCACGCTCAGACAAGCCTTTTACCGTCACACTGCGCTCAAACTGGCGGTATTGCGTCACTGCGGTACCGAGTAGGACACCGAGTACCGCAAGTCCCAAGACCAGCGAAATCCCCAAAATCAGCGCACTGGCCGCTGAACCTTTAGAATTAGTCATTCCAATCCCCCATTCCAATCCGAATATTCGCTTTTGAAAACCAAGCTTTATTAAATGAGCTCGAAAAAAACACCCCGTGTAAGCGCCCGTAAATCCTCGGGAGCCAATTCCAGCTCTAATCCGCGCCGACCAGCGCTAACAAATAGAGTAGCGTACTGCCGCGCTGACTCATCAATCGCGGTCGCCAATAACTTCTTCTGCCCCACCGGACTAACACCACCCAACACATAGCCCGTCGCTCTCTCTACCTCGGCGGGCCCTGCCATTGCGGCCTTCTTGGCACCCAATGCCCTGGCTGCCTGCTTCATATTTAGTTTTGCGGACACGGGCAATATCGCCACGGCAAGATCACCGGTGTTCAACGTGATAACCAAGGTTTTAAATACCCGCTCAGGTGCAATAGCGAGTTTCTCTGCGGCCTCCAAGCCATACGACGTGCTGCTTGGGTCATGCTCATAAGTGTGGACGGTATGGGAAACCTTCTGCTTTTTGAGCAAATTAACTGCTGGTGTCATATCCGCTCCAAACCGCCTCCCTAAGCCTGTAATTGACCGCAAGCCACTAAGCTAGTTCCCAATTAAACGCCAGCCGTCTGAGCAACACGGAGCACTCAGGGCAAATAAGTTAAGATTGAAATCACTATCACCTCACTACCGTCGCTGCAGCTGCCAATAGCACCTGATGTGGACGGCGTTTGGATCGAATTCACAACATTATTCCCTCGCCAACACGCGGCTTAGAACCACTTTCAGCACTATTAACGCTATCGTCGCAGGCAAACACCCCACTTCGTATATGGCTAGCCGAGCGGCCGTGCTAAAATTGCGCGCTTTTCCAAATTCACTAAACGCCGCCAGGTATGAGCACAATATGAGTATGTCAGACGCAAGAAAACGGGTTGGATTCGTAAGTTTGGGTTGCCCGAAAGCCCTGGTCGATTCCGAGCGTATTCTCACCCAATTGCGTATCGACGGCTACGACATTGTGCCAAATTACGATGACGCCGACGTGGTTGTCGTCAATACCTGTGGCTTTATCGATAGCGCGAAGCAAGAATCCTTAGACGCCATCGGCGAAGCCCTAAAAGAAAACGGCAAGGTTATCGTGACCGGCTGCATGGGTGACGATGCCAAAATTCGCGCGGTACACCCCAACGTCCTGGCCGTTAGTGGCCCAGCAGCCTATGAAGAAGTGGTTGGCGCCGTCCACGAATGGGCCCCCGCCAATAAACAGCACGACCCCTTTATCGATTTGGTGCCACCGCAGGGCGTTAAATTAACTCCCCGCCATTACGCCTACTTAAAAATATCCGAAGGCTGCAACCACCGCTGCAGCTTCTGCATTATCCCGTCTATGCGCGGTGATTTAGTGAGTCGCCCCATCGGCAGCGTGCTAGAAGAAGCCAAGCGCTTGGTCAACGCCGGCGTTCGCGAAATTTTGGTGGTGTCACAAGACACCAGCGCCTATGGCCTAGACACCAAATACAAGCTCGACTTTTGGGATGGTCGCCCAATAAAAACCCGCATGCTGGAACTGTGCGAAGCCTTAGGTGAAATGGGTGTTTGGGTGCGTTTGCACTATGTTTACCCCTACCCCCATGTCGACAATGTCATTCCACTGATGGCCGAGGGTAAAATTCTGCCCTATCTCGATATTCCCTTTCAGCACGCCAGCCCCAAAGTGCTAAAAGCCATGAAGCGCCCAGCTCACCAAGAAAAGACCTTGGAGCGCATTAAAAAATGGCGGGGGATTTGCCCAGACTTAGTTATTCGCTCAACGTTTATCGTCGGTTTCCCCGGAGAAACCGAAGAAGACTTCCAAATGCTGCTGGACTGGCTACAGGAAGCCCAACTCGACCGCGTCGGCTGCTTTGAATACTCACCAGTTGAAGGCGCCACCGCCAATGAGCTAGACGAGCAAGTGCCAGAAGACGTGAAGAATGATCGCTGGCAGCGCTTTATGGTGGTCGCCCAGGAAATCTCCGCCAAACGCCTACGCGCCAAAATTGGCACGCAACAGGAAGTTCTTATCGATACCGTCGATGAAGAAGGCGCTATCGGTCGCAGTGTCGCCGACGCACCAGAAATCGACGGCAAAGTGTATTTGGACGGCTTTACCGACGTGAAACCCGGCGACGCTCTGATCGTAAATATCATCGATTCTGACGATTACGATCTGTGGGCTGAACCCGCCTAATGAACCTGCTGCTATTGCGGCCTGAAGACTTAGGCTGTGATCCCACGTCACACAACATCACGCTAACAGACCACCGCGCGGCACATATTCGCAATGTGCTGCGCGCCAAGCTTGGCGACACCCTTAAAGTGGGCATGTTAAATGGCCTCACCGGCAGCGCCAGCATCACTGCAATTAACAATGACAGCGTGAGCGTTGAATTTGAATTGCACAGCCCGCCGCCTGCGAAACTGGCACTGACGTTATTACTTGCCCTGCCCAGACCCAAAATGGCGAGGCGAATTATTCGCTCAGCGACCGAACTCGGCGCATCAGAGATCATTCTGCTCAATAGTTATCGCGTTGATAAAAGCTACTGGCAAAGCCCCCTCGTCAGCGAGGAAACGCTGCACAAGGCCATGCTAGAAGGCCTGGAACAAGCAGGCGATACGGTGTTGCCAACGCTGCGACGAGCTGAGCGCTTTAAACCCTTTGTGGAAGATGAACTGCCCAGCCTGCTAGAAAACAAAATAGGGCTGCTGGCCCACCCCTATTCGGAACAAAGTCCACCTCAAAAAGTGCAGCAAGATTGTGTGTTGGCCATTGGCCCGGAAGGTGGGTTTATCCCCTACGAATGCGAAAAACTGATCGACGCTGGCTTGCAGAGCTTCAGCCTTGGCTCCCGCATTTTAAAAACCGAAACTGCCGTTTCTACCTTGATTGGCCGCTTGTTTTTATAAACGTCGCACTACATAGCTGGTGCAACGCAGCGGAAATCTCGCCCATCTATAGTTAAAAGCGCCTCGTCTCCTTTATTCCAAAAACGGGTATCGGCATTGGCGTAGCGAGCTCCAGACGCGCTCCGCTCCCTTGTTAATACTTCCGCCTCCCCGCTCCTGAATAATTGCAGCCTATCCGGCCCCAGAAATCTGACTTCAAGCGCCCCAAAGTCTTGGCACTTAAATCTTACGGATACACTAGAACCCTGATCCGGTTTTAAACTATTTTCGCTCGCCGCGGAATCATCCGCACTGCAGGCGGCTAGGCTAGCTGCAGACAACAACAAAATTAGATAGCCAAAAACATGTCGCATATCTTGCCTGGTAGCCTGGATAAACTTTGGCGCGGGACGTTGGCATTACTATTTGGAATATCGCAAGCGTCCCGTCAAAATTACGCCTTACTTACTGTAAAGCGCGCTCGACGAAATCCAGGCGATCCTGGCCAAAAAACATGTCGTTGCCAACAAAGAACGTCGGGGCACCAAACACGTGACGCGCTATCGCCTCATTCGTAATCTCTTTTAAGCGCGCTTTCACGGCATCTTGTTCGCACAAAGCGAGAACTTCCGCCGGATCAAAACCGGCTGAACTGAGAACCTCACTCACGCCCTCCGTGGTGGTCATGTTGTTCTCATTTACCCACAGTGCCGTAAAAATGGCAGTTATATAGTCGTGAAACCGCGGTGTGTCTAAAAACGCCACCGCACCGCGCATCAAGGTTAGGGTGTTAACTGGAAAATACGGGTTAAAGCTAAATGGAGTTTCGTAGTGATCTGCCGCGCGCTGTAAATCCATCATCATATAGCGCGCTTTGGTGGGTATCATCGCCGGCGACTGATTGCCAGTCGCTTTAAATACGCCACCTAATAACATCGGCTTAAAAATAATTTCGGCCCCGGTACGCTCTGCCAATGCCGCCAGTTGCGTCCACGCCACATAACTCGCCGGACTACCTACATCAAAAAAGAATTCCACTGTTTTTTTCATGTTATTCAATGCCTTTAAAAAGTTTCTTGCCAGGGACGCAAATCAAATTCATGGGTCCAACAGTCTTTGGGCTGACAATGTATTTGCCAATACTGCTCGGCAATATGGTCGGGATCGAGAATGCCAGCTTGCGCTTTACTAGCGTATTTCTCCGGAAAGTTGTCTTGAATAAAGGCCGTGTCAATCGCGCCGTCGATAATGGAGTGCGCCACATGAATACCCTGGGGACCGAGTTCGCGAGCCATACTTTGCGCCAATGCCCGCAGGGCAAACTTGGCGCTGGCAAAAGCACTAAAACCACTTCCGCCACGCAATGATGCCGTAGCGCCGGTAAAAATAATCGTACCGCTGTTGCGCGGGAGCATCGCTCTAGCCGCCTCTCGACCAGTGAGAAAACCAGCAAACGCCGCCATTTCCCAAACCTTTTGATACACCCTTGCAGTCGTCTCAGTGATCGAAAACATCACATTCGCGCCGATATTGAAAACCACCACGCCCACTGGGCCAATATCCCGTTCAATCGAAGCAAACAGATCGACCATGGCCTCTTCATTTCTAGCGTCACACGCCTGCGTATGCGCCACGCCACCTTCAGCCTCTATTTCCTCACGCAGTGTTTGCATGGAGTCCGCATTGCGACGCGTTGCCACCACACTATATCCCTCGCGAGCAAAGCGACGGGCAATAGCACTACCAGTCGCATCACCGGCACCGATAACCACCGCCACCTGCTTTTCTTGTTTGCTATTGCTCATAAATCACCGTAAGTTCTTTTTTGGAACCAACAAAATATAGGTTCCTTTTTAGAACTTGTCAATTTATTCTAGTGCCTGTGTTCTTTAGGATTCTGTTCTATGCGCTGGGAAGACCTTGATCAGCAACCCTGCTCACTCGCTCGCACCCTCGCGGTGGTCGGCGATCGCTGGACTTTACTCATACTCCGGGACTGTTTTTTGGGGGTAAGACGTTTCGACGCCTTCGAACAGCGCCTTGGCATTACCCGCCACGTGCTCACCGATAGGCTTAAAAAGCTAGTGAGTTACGGCGTGCTCTACAAATCCCCCTACCAAGAGCGGCCCTTACGCGAAGAATACCGGCTCAGCGAAAAAGGACTGGAGCTCCACCCCGTGATACTTGGACTAGTTGGCTGGGGCGATAAACATATGAGCGACGAACGGGGCGCACCCATCATTCATATCCACAAATCCTGCGGGCAGGAAATGCGCGCCACCACACATTGCTCAGGGTGTGGTGAAGCCATTACCGCAAAAGATATAAAAGTTGAGGTCGCAAAGAGCTGGCAGGGTCATTTAGATGATTTCCTGCCCGGTAAAAAGCCGGTAACGACACGATGACTTTCCGCATATCGGCTTTTGTGTTTTTTCGACCCTGACACTCGCTAAGAACGCTATTGCTAGTTAGCCGCTAGTTATTTCGAAATGTGGTAGCAAGCGGTGGTTCGCACAACGATGCGGCCGTCGACCTTCATCACGGCGTGCGAATAAAGTGATCCTTTAGTTTCTCTTACCAGATCTGCCTCAATTTCTATCCACGCGTTGGGGGGCACCGGCGCAATAAAATCAATATCCAAACTCTTGGTGGGAAAATGAACATTATCGCCGCTTATTTGCTCCTCCAATGACATTAGCTGCATGTCGGCAAGATAAGCAAGTACGCCGCCATGACAGGTCCCGGCCATATTAAGATGATGATCCCGAACCCGAAACCCCAGCACTTTCTTCTCACCCACGTACTTTATATAAATATTACCCATATGAGTATCAAAGCCAGGGGCCGAATCAACTAATTCAAAACCTACTGGTGTCGCGTCATTTATGTCCATTTACAAATCCCATCTATTTCAAAGACCACTTGCGCCGATTAATTTACCGTCGACACAATACCTATTTAAGCTCTCTTTTAAAACGACATAATTCCCTTGGGCTAACCGCAATACTGTCAAGACCACCACCTGAATCACAACTCAAATCAAGGCGACGGCTAAAACAGCCCGTCATAAACACCGGAATTCCAATCCTGAATGATATATTTAGCAAATTACTTTTAAACATCCTGCTCTGCTAAGATACGTGGCCGTTCACGCCCCAAGTAGGATCACCACATGGCATTTACCGACAAAAACGCTGAACCCTATAGCGGGCAGGACTTAGTCCGCTATATAGACAAAGTCCTACAAGTAAGGCCGCCCCAGTCTAAGGTGCGAAATTTTAGCTATCAAATCATCAAGCGAATGTTTCAGCCTCAAATCCTTGATATTGAGAACATCCCTGGCAAGCCCTGTCTATTTGTCGCAAATCACGCTATGTACGCCGTCGACGGCCCCATTATTGGCCTGCCAATGCTCGCTGAACATGGCCGCTTTATACGTGCATTGAGCGACAAGTTTTTATGGAACCCCATCAACGAAAATTTATTGCTAAACCAAGGTATTGTAATTGGTCATCCCGAGGTGTGTTCTGCGCTGATGGAAAATGGCAGTGACTTAATTGTATTTCCCGGCGGCGCTCATGAGGCTACTAAGACCGCCGACAAAAAATACCAACTGTTGTGGAAGGAACGCTACGGGTTCATCAAGCTAGCAGCCAAACACGGCTACACCATTGTGCCCACCGCCATTGTTGGGCCAGAAGATTTTTATGACCACCTTATTGAAGGAGAAGATCTTCCTAACACCATAGTCGGTCGCGCTCTCACCAAACTCGGCCTTATCAATGAAAATACCCGCAGTGATTTAATGGGCCCCATTCCCCTAGGACTGTTCCGGACACTGATTCCAAAGCCGCAAAAGTGTTATATCCAATTTGGTGAGCCATTGGACCTTAGTAAATACAAAGGTAAGCGACTTGCTCAAAAAACAATGATCTCTCTTCGCGAAGTGGTCGCGGGGGAAATCACTACAATGATTAAGACACTGCTACAACGTCGAGATAAGGAGAAGCAACACTTTGGGCGTATCCGGCGCTTACTAACGAACTAATTTACAAACACAAAACAAGCTGCCCTAAATGCAAAAAACCTCGGCAAATGCCGAGGTTTTTTTTACAAACAACTTCTTAGAAATTATAACGGAAATTGATACCTAGCTCGCGCTGAGCATTCATACCAATCTGACGATAGCTACTTACCCCAGTTCCACCCTGAGCACCGGTGACCTGGGTCGGATTACCAGGATTACCAAACTGTAGAACCTGATAGTCTGCAGTCGCCGGGCTTGCTTCACGATAGGTTACGCGCTCTGTATCTAGCACATTTTTACCGTAGAACATAACTTCCCACTTGCCGTCGGGATCGCGGATACCTGCGTAGGCATTTACGGTATTGTAGGCATCAACATCATCAATTGGATTACTCGGATCATTCTCTGAGTTTCCATACATTGTCACTAAACCGCGAACATAGGCTTCAAGTCCCACAAAGGGAAAGCTGTATTCAGAACTAAAAGTCGCCGTCCACAATGGTGCATTATTGGAGCGATAATTGACGTTGCAAGCGCCAACAGTATCTCCGCCGGTACCGTTGCGAATATCAGATACCGATGGACTTCCACCTGAATCAGGTTGGCCGTCCGCAGGCAAATAGTCATTGCAAGCTACGGTGCCATTATCTATCTCACCCTTCGAATAGCTAAACAGTGCACCGACGCTTAAATTTTCACTGGCCTGGAATCCAGACTCAACTTCTATCCCATAAACATTGATAGGCACTGCACTAACAAAGTTAAACTGAGCAACCGTGTCAGTGAAGTTAACCCCATCTCGAGTCGAGGTTGAAATATAATTAACGCCATTGCCCGGAGCGCGATACGGGTAGTCTGGCCGTAGTACTCGCGTTTGTTCATGCTGGCGTCCGCTCTCGATCAAGAAAAAATGTAAAACCCGTCGCACTAAAGAAGTACCTGCCGTCAAACTGGGTCGCTCCAGATATTAAGAATCCTCAACAAGCTTTTGAAGTATTCATTGCAAATGCTCGGAGAGCAGAACTCCCTCCAATCTTGGCACAAGTCGAATCTCAAGCACTTGTGGCCAAAGGAATGCCAGTTGAACGCTTGGCGGCCTACCTTGCAGGCGCAGGTGAAAACAAAATAATCGATTTAAATGAAATAGCTCAGCCTCCCCCTGACCGTGAAATAACGAGGAGAACACGTGGGCAAATTTCTTTAAGGGAAGAGACAGGCCTCATCACTCGGCTGGTAGACAATCCTGACGCGGCTGAAATGGGCTTAAAGTTGGCGGGCGCGACTCAACACGAGCGCAGCCAGACGGCCATTAACGAAATGTTGGAACATCGACAGCTTTCCCAAGTTGGCGAACTTCTTGGTTTCTGGGCAATTGAATTGTTAGGGCCGTTTGCCAATCGCGCACGTCACGCCAGACAACCAACGTTGAGCGTAGGAACCGTAAAAGATTATGTCCAGACCGCAAGCAGAGCACTCTCTAGCAGCCTAATTGGCGTCGATCTGTACGATTTTGCTGATGACGAGCTTTTCCAGATTATATATTCCAACCTAAGTACTGAACTCTCTACCAGAGACGATCAAGCCATGAGGCTTACACGCTTATTTAGTGAACTATCACCAACAAAAGGTATACCGGAATTGATATTCCCTACCTCACGTAGTCACGAAGACATTCGCAGAGCGATCGACGCGGATATAATTACAGAGAAGGAAAATACACTGGCAATGGCATGCTTGCATGCATGGCATACATCCCCGCATATCGCCACGCTTATGCAGAAGGCAATAGCAGAAACCAATAATTATCTTTGGCTCGTGTCGAAAACTGGGCTTCGAAGAAGCGAAGCCAACCATCTCTATCTTCAAGACCTAAGCACACATGATAAGCAGGACATACACTACAGGATTCGCCCATCCAACAAATTTACGCTAAAGACAAAGGCAGCTCGCCGAACCGGTGGAATTGACTACAAAAGCGCACCTGACACCCTACGTAATGCTGCAATTGGCGAGGCTAAAGGTCGACTTTTTCCAACAATGTTTGCAGGGGGCCTGCAGTATTCCCCAAATCAAGCCGTCAATATGGCACTAAAATATGCCTCAGGAGACGAAAACTCTCGACAGCATAGATTAAGAAAGCGCGTTGCGGCCGACGAACTATACCAGATCGAGAAAACCGAAAGTGTTGTAGCAAAAATTGTCGCGGTCAATCGAGCTACTACTGCACTAGGACATGCCAATTTTTCTTCAACAGTAAGCCGTTACGCAGGGAATGTTTATGACGTAATTGGGCGTAAATACGGCACTCCATTATTGATGCATGGTACACCTTTTATTGACTTTCTCACCGGTAATAAACTGAGATATATCAAACAGCAAAGCTTCCATGCCCATGACAAAACACCTGCAGGTCTTTCACGGATAGCGATAAAGAAATACATGAAACGTCATGAAAAACTCACCTATGATAAGCCCATCGCCCCATTACCCAACGTTCTATTTACGAATAATGCCTCTCCCAGCGCCATAGCCACCCTCTTACAAAAGATTTTGACTGAACACGATACGAACGCGTTTCGGTGCGGAAGGGTCTCGACTGAAACGGCAATAAAGTTGGTTGAAAAGTTTAGCGAAGCACAAGATGTCTTCGGCATTCAATTGGTTAAACCAGAGCACCTCAATGGTATCCTCGCGGGCCTTGAATATAGCGAGGAAAGTAACACGCCAGCGAGTTCTTCTCGTTCATCTAGAACGAAAAAATCAATTTTCGAACAGTGGATTCACTCATTAGCGGGGCTTGATCCTGATATTTTTATAGAATCTATAACAGGGCTTGATCGCTACTTCATTGGATTAAACCTCGACAGGCGCGCACCAACTTGGCGTTTTGAGCAAGAGACAGGCTTTCTAGACTGTGAGGCACTTTCCACTACCCTTCAGTTACCACTCAGATTCATTAGGCGCCCAGGTAGGCTAGAGTTTGAAATTCAACTGGTAGGTAAGAAGACTCCGCGTTTTAAGAAGCGCACAATTCAAGCGCTCGCAATTTGCGTTTTCACACTTTCTCGTTTCTTCACCATGAACAAAGAATCAACATAAGGCGTACTCTAAATGCTCTAGTGCACTTAGTGACTTTGTTAACATTACCTCCCGTAAATCTGCCACTCGCAGGAGGTAAATTTCACTATAAAAACCTTTTCTTAAAAGGTGTTCAGGAAGGAAAAGCTATTGGCCCTTAAGCTACTGCTGCAACGATATTTTTCAGCTCTCTAGTTGGCTTTGGCCGCTTTTTCACAAGAATATCATCGTTGATTTTCAGAATAACGCCCTTGATCAGATCTGTCGTATTCTCGATATGAGAAATCGCTTTCAAGACATCAAGTTCTTCAAAAACTCTCCGGCCTTTCAAAGAAAGTCGCTTATCTGCTTTACCTTGAGCAAGCTCACTTTGTAAAAGTAAGACTATTTTTTTAGCTGCCTTCTCGTCTGATGCAAGGGCATGAATATAATATTTCATCAAGCTCGGTACAAAATCAGTTGAGCCACCTAACTCATACGTAGCCAGATTCAAAATATCCACTAGATGCGCAGGCAAACGGCTTTCAATTGGCTTGCGTTGCGAATCCAACTGCTTTTTTACTGCGGGTGTAGATTGATGTGGCAACACGCAGACCTGATCACATTTATCGCACACACCCACCAACACGTTCTTTACCACGCCAGAACCGTCGCTAAATGGGACATCCCTCAAATGGAACGTTGCATTTTCAAGCGAATGGCAGTGTTCACAGATTGCTTGTTGCGAATCACCCACTTTGAAAATTCTCATAACGCCACCTCAATGATGCACACTAATAAATACGCTGTTAGGTTCAATGAAATACCACTTGATGTACCAGCTATCGTCACCATGTTTAGTTTTGATGATGTGGACTTCCACCTCGTCAACCACATGGTGAGGACTGGAACTATACTGATTACCGCGAGACCGCCCGATTACGGCGGCGACGTCATCAAGTGACACCTGGCCTGTTGCAAGCAGATTCTTAACATCAATGTCAGCCCGTTCTTGATGAGAAACTGCCCCCTCTTTCAGACAAGTCAGAACTTGTATTTTAGCGGTCTTGAACCCCACACATCCTCCACATTGTACGACAACTATCGTACATGTCAATCAGCGCATTCACGCTATCGAATTCAATCATGAAATTAGTATACAAAATCAACGCGTTAGCCAACCAAAATTATATCCAATACTCGCCAGCATTCCAGCATTCCCAGCGGATACATCTTGGCATAGACCTCCCGCAAGTGCTTGATCGTCACTTTGGTATACACCTTAGTTGTCGATATATTCATATGCCACGGCAGAACCGGCAAAACTCGAATATCAGCGCCGCTCTCATATTTCATGAGCCTTGGTACTGTGTAGGGAAGGAATTGGGCAACCATTTATGGAGGAATGGCTCTGACACTACTGTTAAATTTCGCCAACAGCCCTAGCAAATGAGACCACAATAGTGGGCTTATTCAGAAGCAGCACTATGCAAGTCGAGCACCGCACTATGTAAAGTGCTTAAAATTTTCAATCTATAAGCCAGAGTAGGCATTAGATATATCAACCCACATAGCCAATAAAGATCTTACGCCACGACAGCATTCACAAAATAAATATCGAAAAGCACTGCCATACGCAAAATAAATCTGAATATTGTAATATAAACCTTTATGTCAATCCTTAAAGGCCGAATATTATAGGAGTCCTCCGAAAAATAGAGGGCACCATCATGCAAAGCAAAAAATTCTACAGAGAGTATTTATCTGACATCCGAACGGCAAAACTATGTTTCGCTTCAAAAAATTTTGGCGACATCCTATCACTCAGAAGCGCCATTGAAAAAGCAGGCTACCGAATTCGCGGAGCACGGGAGCTTGACAATGATGAAAACATATTCATCTTACTGGCTAATGATATAGAACAATCGGCACCTTCCAGTGTGATTAATTTGTTTTCCAATACAGATCATTCAATGGAGTCGCTTTTTTGTGACGAACAAAGCTCGATTCGAAAAACGAAATCCGTCGCGAATATTCTAGACTCTAGCGACTTCGCGATTCTCCACAACGGTATAGAACTAAAACTTAGAACCTTAAGCGCCACGATTAAAAGCGGAATCCCTGACAATATAGAAGGAACCGACAAAATCGCTCTTTTTGAAGATCGCGGAGTAACGATTTCTTCTCTAAAATATAGCCAGAAGACTGGAAAGATTTCCGCGTTGATTTTCGCTGAATTTCTTAAAAATTCTAATATCGGAAGACATAATATTAATCTATCAATTGAATGCCGGCATCTTCTCAATATTATTGATCGCGTCGCGTTTGAAGTGGAAATCAGTAGTAAGCAAGATTCAAAGGGGCGACATTACTTTGAAGCGGGTCCATATTTTGTGAGCTTATGTATTATACGAATTTTGGAAGAGATAAAAAATAACGATCTCATCACGAATATGAAAGATGACTTTAAGTGATCCTGTAGATTTTCACCCATATCTCCCCTACAACTGCACGGAAAAGTGACCCACGATTATACCCGTAAGCAATTGAACACCCCGCCTCTTTCGGGCCGTAAAGTGGGCCATATCATCCTGCAAGTTTTTGGCGATAATTGGTTCAAATTCCAGTGCAAATCAACACAGCACTTTAGTTCTGCTAATGTGGCATTACAGCCTGCGTCATTTCTTGCTTATGTCGGTTTTTATTTAGCTCGCAATATACGCTCCAATTGCTGAAACTGATTTGCGTATTTATCGCAGTCACGTTCCTTCAAAGCAGCTAGATTCTGAAGCTTCCAGCGCAAAGCTGGGAAATCACCCCAAGGGTAATCTGACCAATCGGGCTCCAAACGATTAAAAGCCAACAAAAACAATTTTTCATTGGTGGTGAGATCAGCGCGAATAGCACTAATCAGCCTCGTACGAGTTAGCTCAAAATCCTCGTAACTAAAGGGCACCGCACTCATGCCTTCAAACTGATTTTGATATGCCGCACGTTGATCCAATAAGTTAGGGTCAAGCAATTCGTACGTCGGGCGATTGCTAGCCATCAAACTAAACAGGAGCCCCTGGCGAATATCCCGTGTGAGCCCCTCATTATCGAACAATAATTTCACATCAAATAAATCCCTCGGATGCTGACGATCCAGTGCAGCACACAGTTTGCCACCATAAAGCTGTGCAAGCGGGACAATGGGCACCACACAAAACGCATCAAACTCGCCCTGAGCGAAGTCACACAGAGGCCGCAGACTAGATTCGCCCAACAAGCCACGCCCTACGGTGTTCACCTCAATTTTAATCAGGACACCACCGGCATCGAGCTGGAGCTTACAAATATCAGGTTTATGCTCAACTCTTATTGCGCGGCGCAATGCCTCTATCCGCATTTTAATATTCAATAAGGCGTCATTTATGGCCGCCAGCGATTTAGATCTATCTGCAATTTGGATATACGTTAAATCAATGTCCACCGATAACCTTGGCATATCCCGCACAAACAGATTAATCGCCGTTCCGCCATGCATTGCAAAACAGGCTTCTTTTGCCACTTCGGGTAAGACATCGAGCAGAAGCCTGACTTGACGCTTATATATGTCATTCATTCTGCGACCTCTAGCTCTTTCGGTACCGTTATCTGGTATTTCGGCACATAGGTGCCGCCGTTTACGATCGCACGCTTGCCGCTGCCGAGATCAATGCGCTCAATATCCAAATAACTCACCCACTGATGCCCTGCCTTTTCTGCTAAATAGAGAAATAGACGTTTCACTTTGATGGAGGTGCAGGCCTCCAACAACGGCTGAACCGAGGCTGGTCGTAAATTATTCAAGCCGGCCATCAGCTCGTAGACTTCCAATAGTGGTTGAGTTTTTGGGGCCAAGTAAAGGCACTCCATTATTGCCCTGGCAGGACCCGATACTTTGACACTGAAGTTTTTATGGTAGATATCAACCAGCCCCAGTGCCGATGGCAAAAAAGATGTTAGCTGGCTGCTCACATTGACCCCCCAGTCCCTTTTTTTAAACCACAGGGGCGGCTCATCACCTGCAGCCGCAAAGAGCTGTACGGACTTGGTAGCCAGCGAAAGATAGTGCGACTTACCCTGAAGCGCTAAGGCCGTTTTAGCCGCTGGATGTACCGACAAGCCTAACTGGGTTTGAAGCGCGTAAACGCCCCCTAGGTAATCCACCTCGTCGCCGTGGCGTATTATTGCGCCAGTCCCGATAGAATCAAACCATCCACTTTTTTTGTACTGCTTGAGGAGTTCGGGACTGTAGCCCTCCCGTGTCAGCCATGCGACTGCCAGAGCCGTACCTGTAGGTTGACGGCTGAGTAATCGGTTTATTTTAGATTGTTTCATGGTCTTCATAATACCAGAATATGTGAAATTATAAACCATAACAATAGTAATGGTTTATAATTATCACTAACTTGGTATACTTGATACTCAAATAATATAAATTATAAACCTACGATTGGCACTCTAGGTGAAAATGAGAAACTGCTTACCGCAATCTTAATCGACATGATCAACTCTGATTTATACCCTCAGCACTGTGAATTAATTGAGGAAGTGATCGAAAAGTATCGGCGCCAACACCAATTGAACTGATGGCATGCGTAGTTGCGCGGATTCAAATCTGAAGCACATTTTGGACTTCCCCGCGTAATACAGGCAGGGAAGTCCAATACACATATTTACATCAGCTCTTCTTTAAATACTGCAGTGGCCAAATACTTACGAACGGTATTACGAGATAACCCAGTTCGCCGAGCGATCTCTCTGATGGGCATTCCTTCGCGGAAATGCCAGCGTCTAATTACACTTAATAATGCCACGTCTATCACTCCTAAATCCCCCGCAGTCATCCTGCGGGTAAGTGTTACACGTGGGTCAAAATTCGATGCAAATATAGGGGGTTAGTGGGTCAGTTTTAAATGCAAATCAACAGCCCCGCAACACGGCACTCGCAAGGCGCGTCTCGATCAGGGATCGGATCTGGCGACGAAGTTCGCGCGCCCCAAACTCCGGCCGGTAGCCGACATCCGCCAAGTGGTCGATGAGTGAGTTGTCGAACTCCACCGTCAAGCCCTGCCCGTGCGCGATACGCTTCACGCGTTCGAGCTGCAGGCCTACGATGTCACGGATCTGTTTGCGGTCGAGCGCGTGGAACACGATGATCTCATCAATGCGGTTGATGAACTCCGGGCGGAGATAGCGACGAAGCACGTTCAACAGCTCCGACTTCAATTCCGCGTCGTCCTTGCGCTTGTCCTCCTCTCTGGGCTTAGATAGCTAAGAGTACTTAAGGAATGCGCCTTACCGTAATCTCAGGTGAGCTTCGCTTTTACATGTATGCGCGTCTAATATTCTTGGCACCTTGAACTCCGAACAGAAAACAAGGTACCTATTGAGACACCCAACCGGCCAAGAGAATTGTCGTCAACTGGTCATCCTAATTGTCGCCGAACATCCCCCCGGCAATCGAGGGGGGCTGCGTAGGGCCGTGTGGCCCTACGCAGCGTGACCTGATTGAGTCAAGGCCGGGTTGTCATGCAGGCAGTTTGGCTGCAAGCAGTTCGACCTTCTCGATATTGGGCGGAGAACTGAGCAAGGTCGCGGCGTTGGCCATCAAGGCCGCGGCGATCTGGCCGTTCAGATGTGCCTGGCGACCTGCCTCATCGGCAAAGGCATCGAACACACCGAACGTCGAAGGGCCAAACTTCAATGCAAACCAGGCAGTGGTGCCGGATTCGGCGTTGGCGAGCGGCAGTGCGCTGGCCAGGAAGTCGGCAAGCGCAGCCTCCTGGCCGGGTTTGGCTTCGAGGCGAACAAACAGGGCGAGCTTGGTCATATTGTAATCCTTTGGGTAAATGGTTTAGGTGAAAGCACCGACGAGCCTGCAGTCTAAGTCTTCATGACAACCATTTATATAGACAAAAATGACAACTTTGATATCATTATTGCCATGAAACTTCATATCCTTGTTTGTGATGGCGTGTTTGATCTGGGGCTTGCGGCGCTCACTGACACAGTGGGCTTGGCCAATGCGATGTCGAGCTCGCTGCCACAGGCTCCCGCGCACATAGAGCTCACGCTGGTGGGCGTGCGGCGTCGCATCCTAACGGCGCAGGGCTTGACGGTCCCCGTGGTCACTGCGCGTGGTGTGCCGGAACCAGACGTCGTGCTCGTGCCCGCGTTTGGTGACAAGATGCCTGACACGCTCTCGGCTCGGCTCACACGCCCCGACGTGCCCGATGCGGTCGCCGCGCTACAGCTGTGGTCCACCGCTGGCGCGCACCTTGGTGCCGCCTGCTCCGGTAGTTTCTTACTTGCAGAGAGTGGCCTGCTTGATGGGCATCGTGCGACGACGTCATGGTGGCTGGGGCCGATGTTTCGGCAGCGCTATCCGAACGTCACGCTGGACGAGTCACGCATGATCGTGAACTCGACACGCTTCACTACCGCGGGTGCCGCTTTGGCCCACGTTGACTTGGCCTTGCACATCATCCGGGGGCGCAGTCCGGCGCTGGCGGCCCTGGTGGCACGCTATCTGCTGGTCGAGGCACGCAGTTCGCAAGCCGAGTTCGTGATTCACGACCACCTTGCGCATGCCGACCCAATGGTGGAGCGCTTCGAGAGCTGGGCCAGACGTCGGCTCGCGCAGGGGTTCTCGCTGGCGGAGGCGGCCAGCGCCGCGGGCACAAGCGAGCGCACCTTGGCGCGGCGGCTGCAAAGCGTTTTGGGCAAGACACCACTGTCGTATTTCCAGGACCTGCGCGTGGAGCATGCCGTCCATCTCTTGCGCACCGGAAACGCCAGCGTCGACCAGGTCGCCACACAGGTCGGGTATTCGGATGGGGCGACCCTGCGGGCCCTGCTGCGCCGCAAGCTGGGCCGGGGTGTCAGGGAGTTGCGACGCGGCGGATGACCAGAGGCGTTTGGTATATGTACGGCTGGAGACCGCCGCGAAACTGACGCAGGCCAAACGGCGCATTTGGACAAACTGACAAAACTACTGCCCGCCACGGCGCGCAAGCTCCAGTTTGACCCTGGACAAAGTTTTGCTGGCAATGCCGTAGTTGAGCAAATCAATGATTGAGCAACGCTGTGCCCTGACGATGCGGCGGTTCACCGTCCCCGCGCTAGCTGACAGAGCAATTCTGCCGACAGCATGGGGGAGCAGCTACTTTTTCAACAGAGTCGGCCAATAGCGGTCATCAGGGCTGGCTTGAGTCGGGGCCGAAGGATTACGCTCTCAGCCCCATAATTGCTGGTCAGACAGTTACCACGATCTTGCCGATCTGCTGATTGGCTTCAAGGAAACGATGGGCATCCTGGATGTCGCTAAGTGCGAATGTCTTTGCGATGATCGGGCGCAACGCGCCGGACTTCAACCCTTGCAGAATAAAAGCCTTCGCTCTCTCCAGGGCTTCAGGGTCGGCCACAATCTCTGCGTAGAGATAACCCTTCAAAGTCAGGCTTTTGCCCAGCACGGTAAACAGTGGAAATGGTGTCGGTTCAGAGCTGAGTGCGCCGTACACCAGCAAAATTCCGCCCCGCTGTTGAACGAACAGCTTGCGGCAGAACAAGCGTGGTAGCTTAAAAAACTAAGTGTTACCAACCCCCTGATCGGTATTCCGAATCGCAGGCACGCAGATTCCGAACTACGTGACCAAATACAGAATTCACAGGAAACTGGATATCTCATTTCTGTCACGCTGATTGATGTCGATAACTTCAAGTCCATAAACGACACATATTCTCACTCAGCTGGAGACGACGTTTCCACAGCAAGACCAAACCGCAAGCACCCTGAGTTCTCGGCTATTAGCCGGTATTATATTACCCATATTGTTAAAACTGTAGACTCTTCCCGATGATAGTACCGTATAGAGTATGATGCAGGCGCCTACACAATCCCCTACATTAAAACCGAGAATTTTACGGCTATGTTCGCTAATTTTTATTAAAATTCGACAATACTCTTGCCTGCTAATACCATGAAGTACGACAAGTACTCATCTTCGGCTTCTGACTCACGCTGGCCAAGAAAAATCTGTTTTTTAACACCGCTTTCACCCATCTTTATTCCCCGCAAAGGCATTTTCTTAGCGTATTCTGCGACCAGCCAATCGGGTAACGCGGTAAAACCCCGCTCCGCCGCCACCATTTGCAACAAAATATCCGTGGTCTCAATAGTTTTATGCCTACGAGGTGCGCAGCCAGCAGGAAGAAAAAATTGGTTAAAAATATCTAAACGTTCAACTTCTACGGGATAGCTTAATAGCACTTCATCAATAAGCTGTGACGGAGCAAGCCACTCTTGATCGGCCAATAGGTGATTCTCAGGTAATACGATCACCTGCTCGTAGTCAAATACGGGCGTAAATTTTAATCCCGGCTTGTGCAAAGGATCTGGGGTGACCAAGACGTCTATATCGTAGTTAAACAAGGCCGCAATACCGCCAAACTGGAAAGCCTGTTTTACATCTACATCCACATCCGGCCAATCTCGCAAGAAGGGAGCAACGATCTTCAGCAACCATTGGTAACAAGGATGACACTCCATGCCTATACGCAGGGATCCACGTTGCCCTTTTGCTATTTGCGCAATCTGCATTTCGGTATGTTCGATTTGAGGTATTAATCTATTCGCTAGTGCAAGCAACTGCTGACCAGCCTGGCTCAGACGTAAAGTTCTCCCCTCTCTAAGCCAGACTGCCGTACCTAGCTGCACCTCGAGTTTTTTGATGGCATGGCTTAAGGCCGACTGGGTCAGGCACAAACTGTCTGCGGCACCAGTCAGCGTTCCGGTACGATCAACCTCACGAATTATGGCCAGATGGGAACGCTCAATCATGAATAATCCTCATGTATTTATGCAAAAAGACCATTATTATTCATAACAAAGACTCATTACCATGGCCTCGTCAAATATCTTTCTACTCTAGCCGCACCGGTTCGAAGTCTACGTAATTGGAGAAACACGATGGCCATTACCCACAATTTGGGTTTCCCGCGTATTGGCGCCAACCGAGAACTTAAATTTTCGCTTGAAAGTTACTGGAAGGGACAGCAAAGCAGCAAAGACCTGCTCAAGGTTGCAGCCGAACTGCGGCGCGTGCACTGGCAGCAACAACAGAAATTAGATTGGCTGCCGGTAGGTGATTTCTCACTTTACGACCAAGTGCTGGATATGAGCCTTACTCTTGGGAACATTCCCACTCGAGCCGTGCATGACGGCAATGAATTGGAAAGCTATTTTCGCGCTGCCCGAGGACGTTCTACTAGTGACGTAGGTGAACAACACTGTGTACACGCAGCGGAGATGACTAAATGGTTTGATACAAATTACCATTATCTCGTGCCTGAGGTAAGTGCAGACAGCCAATTTACGCTTAACCCCTCTAGTTTACTGACCCAATTAGGTGAGGCCAAGGCGCAGGGTATTAACGCAAAGCCGGTTATTATTGGGCCAATAACCTACCTCTCGCTGTGTAAGCCCAAAGATAATAGCCAAGCACTAACATTATTAGATCGATTGCTACCGGTATATCGAGAACTTCTCACAGCGCTCCAAAGTGTGGGGGTGCAATGGCTACAAATAGATGAACCTCTACTGGTGACCGACCTAGATAAAAACTGGCGAGATGCATTTGAAAAAGCCTATACGTACTTAAATGTCAGCGGGGTTAAAATATTATTAGCGAGCTACTTCGGAACACTAGAGGATAATCTTACCTTGGCAGCAGCTCTGCCAGTAGACGGGCTGCACCTTGATTGCGTTAGCAATAATGCTCAGGGTCGACGCGATGCTCGGACTTTATTAGCAGCATTGCCAAAAGATCGAATTTTGTCCTTAGGGATAATTAATGGTCGAAATATCTGGAAAGCCGATTTAAACGAAACCTTGGATTGGTTGGAACCACTGTCAAAGCAACTCGGCGATCGCCTGTGGCTAGCCCCATCCTGCTCATTACTGCACGTACCTTACTCCCTAAACAGTGAGGAAGAACTTGATGCGGGAGTAAGGTCTTGGCTTGCATTTGCAGATGAAAAACTTGAAGAACTTTATATTGTAGGTCGTGCACTTAACGAAGGACGAAATGCCGTCGCATCAAAATTAACCGACAACGCCCAAGCTCTTAGCAGTCGTCGTCAGTCTGTACGAGTGATCAATCCAGCCGTGCGAAAAAATGTCGCGGCTATTACGACCAGCATGGGCCAGCGTCAAAGCCCTTATTCCCAGCGCGCTGTCATTCAATCCGAAAGGCTCAAACTTCCTCTCTTTCCCACCACCACTATTGGATCCTTTCCGCAAACGGCAGAAATACGCCAGCTTCGCCAGCGTCACAAGCGCGGCGAACTTAGCCTAGAGCAATACCAACAGTATATTAAGGAGGAGATCGCCTTCTGTATCGCCGAACAAGAACAGCTTGGATTAGATGTGCTGGTACATGGCGAGGCCGAACGCAATGACATGGTGGAATATTTTGGCCAGCAGCTGAATGGGTACGCATTCAGCCAATATGGCTGGGTACAATCCTATGGATCCCGTTGTGTAAAGCCACCGATACTTTATGGTGATATCAGTCGCCCGAGTGGCATGACGCTCGAGTGGATTTGCTACGCCCAATCGCTCACTAAAAAACATGTGAAAGGCATGCTTACGGGACCAGTAACTATTCTTAACTGGTCGTTTGTGAGAGACGACCAACCTCGGAAAGACAGCTGCTACCAACTTGCGCTGGCTATTCGAGAAGAAGTGCTAGACCTAGAAGCTGCTGGCGTTAGTATTATTCAAATTGACGAAGCAGCACTCCGTGAAGGCTTGCCCCTACGCCATGGAGAATGGCAGCACTACCTAGGCTGGGCGGTTGAGTCGTTTAGGATTACCGCTAATGGCGTTGCAGACAAGACCCAGATTCATACCCATATGTGCTATTCGGAGTTTAATGACATTATTGAAAGCATCGCCCATATGGATGCCGATGTCATCACCATAGAAACCTCTCGCTCAGACATGGAGCTACTGAATGCCTTCGATCATTTCAACTACCCCAATGATATTGGACCTGGGGTTTACGACATTCACTCACCAAACATTCCGTCAGTGGAGTCAATTGTCGCACTAATGAACAAAGCGGAGAAACAACTCCCTAGCGAAAAATTATGGATAAACCCTGATTGTGGGTTGAAGACACGAAACTGGGAAGAAGTTTTACCAGCACTGAAAAATATGGTGGCAGCGGCAAAACAATTACGGGAACTTAATAATGGCATTTTAGTAGACGAAACGGTATTACTAGGTAAAGTAACAACATCCTAAAAAATACTATGTTTGACAACGGTTCGCGCTCGAATTGGTAAAAACCACAAATGCGCAGATCGTTGCAAAGCCGTATTACTGTGGACAGTTAATAAAAAGCTTCTTCGCCCATAATTATTCTGCCGAATTAGGCAGCCGCTATAAAGCGGTATTTTCTAATTAATATTAACATCTAAAGAAATTACGGATAGCCAATACAATTCAGAATATCGAACAAGTATCTCACTCAGATCTACGTCATCGAGAGATCGAGAGTTATCAGACCTACCGTAGCCATGGAAAACGCATCAACATACAACCTGTAACCGATCACAAATCATCGAGTAATCAACCAGAATAAAAAGCGTAGCGTAAAACTCCATGAACCGCTGTAAAAACTCTACCCTAATAACCGTGACTCACGCGAATTCCCTAGACATGCTAAACCATCACCTACCTTTTCAAATAACTTAGCACTCACACTCGAACATCGAAAAGATAAGCAGTGCTACCCTCTTCAATTCCATGACATTACAAAACAGTATAGTTCTAGCCACCACCACACAAACTTACTTTTGCTATAACTAAGGTCGTCGACAACCGTCGCACAGACAATACGATGACAACTCGCAAGGAGAATATTATGAAAATTCGCAAAAAACACGCTATTGTATCCACTGCTTTTGCTGGACTGCTGTTCAGCGGAATTGCTCTAGCCGACAAAGAGGACATCCATCTTCTTGAGCAAACTAAAATAAGCCTAACAGAAGCCATCGCTATTGCTGAAAACCAGCAGAAAGGGCGAGCTTATGAGGCATCACTAGACGATGACAGCTTCTCACCACGCTATGAGATTAGCGTGATAGCAGCAGACAAAATCTACGAAATTGAGGTAGATGGAGTGTCCGGTGAAGTACTCGGCGTTCGCGAAGATATGGATTGACATCTATATCGGCAAATACGTTCACGTTGAGTAGCTCTTGATGCCAGCCATATGAAATTATTACTAATTGAAGACGACCAGGCGACTGCGGATTTCATCATGCGCGGGCTGAAGGAGCACGGCCATACCACAGACCATGCTAACAATGGCCTGGACGGCCTAGTGCTGGCTCAAAATGAACACTACGACGTGTTCATTCTTGATCGCATGCTGCCAAAACTTGATGGCCTAACGTTACTACGGACCATTAGGGACGCCAGCAATCTTACCCCGGTCTTAATGCTTACTGCGATGGGAAGCATAGAAGACCGGGTTACAGGACTGACAGCAGGCGCCGAAGACTATCTTATAAAACCATTTGCGTTCGCAGAGCTTCACGCGCGTGTTTGTGCACTAGCTAGACGACCGCCTCTCAGCCAAGCTGTCATCAGCCTGAGTATTGCCGACCTTGAAATGGATCTAATCAAACGACGGGTCACACGTGCAAATCAGATTATCGAACTGCAGCCTACCGAATTTAAACTACTCGAATTCTTGCTACGCCACGCCGGTCAGGTCGTCACGCGCACTATGCTGCTCGAAGGCGTCTGGGATTTCCACTTCGACCCGAAAACCAACATGGTGGAAACCCACATCAGTCGCCTTCGCACAAAAGTCGACAAGGATTTTGATTTCCCCCTGATACACACTATCCGCGGCTCAGGTTATAGAATTGATGCGCCTACCTAAATCCTTTGGCTCCGCCACCTTCCGCCTCACTGGCTTATACCTAATCCTGTTCGTGATCTCAGTTTCAGTCTTTGTAGCGCTTCTATTTATTCAGGTACAAAAAGTACTAGAACACGAAGCACGCAGCCAAATCACAATAGAAAACAACCTGCTCTTGTTTGAATACCGTGAAGACGGAATGGACGAGCTGCTGGAAGAGACAGAAGAGAGGATCGAGAAAAGCCGTACTCGCGACCGATTCATCTACATGGTACAAAACCCCTCCGGCCGAGTCATTTTCGACAAAGTCGAGCCAGTAAATGCCCCATACGGCTGGCGCCAAACTAAAGGTGAGCAGCCTACTCTATTTTTTTATACACAATTGGAGAGTGGCTTCATCCTCGGGGTCGGTAAAGACATGGGCGTGCTGGCGACCCTAGAGCGCGCGTTCGAGCAAACTCTATTCTGGTCACTTACCTTAGCGCTTGTACTTGGCACCTCAGGAGGGCTCATTTTAAGCCGACGTACACTTTCGAGACTGGAGTCCATCAATCGCACGGCCAAGGCCATTGGGGCCGGGCAATTGGCCCTAAGAATTCCGTGCCGTAACAACGGTGACGAGCTGGATGCTCATTGCAATACCCTCAATCAAATGTTCGACCGCATAGAACAACTTGTGAATAACGTGCGTCAGGTGTCTACCGGCATCGCCCACGACCTGAGAACTCCCCTCGCGCGCCTCCGGGGTCGCCTGGAAACCCTCCAGAACAGCAGCTTGCCAATACCACCCGAGTCACTCGAGGAAACAATTGGTGAAGTCGATAAAATACTCGAAATTTTTGCTGCGCTCCTGCGTCTTGCAGAGCTGGAGGCAGGTAGCCTTAGATCCGGCTTTTGCCCCGTAAAATTACATGCTTTAATTCGAGATATTACGGAGGCTTATCAACCCATCGCAGAAGATGACGGCAACACGCTAAAACTGGCCACAGTCGATCATGTCACCATTGCTGGCGACGTCAATCTATTACAACAGTTACTCGCCAATCTAATTGAAAATGCCCTTGAGCATGGAGGCAAGCCAAGTGAAGTGACCATCGGACTGCAAAAGTCTGGCAAAAAAATCGTATTAACGGTTGCCGACAGAGGGCCGGGGGTAACTAATGAGGAGCACTCATATATTGTCAAACCATTCCATCGACTTGAAAACAGCAGCGGTACCGGAATGGGATTGGCTATGGTCTCGGCTATCACGCGATTACATGACGGCACTTTGATATTTGTTGACAACGAACCGGGGCTGCGCTGCGAAATCCATTTTCCAGCCACGTCCAGATAATTGAACATAAAGGGCACTCATAGTTTACCTCTTGATTCAACAACGACAATATAGATGCAAAATATTTTTCAGATAAAAATGGGCGCCCTACCAGGCGCCCACCCATTACAACTATAAAAACTTACCTTTACTTTGCTTTTTTTCTTTCTTCTCCCTACGCTTCTCTTTAATAGTTTTTAATGCTACTTTTTTCTCATCCACCTTACCTTTACTCATTTCATCACCTTTAAAATTATTTAGTTAAAAAACAATTCAACGATGCTGCCATTCGTTGCTAACATGGACAATATTACTATGCTAGCAGCAAAAAATTGCCTTCAAAATATGCACCTCCTTTTTAATTATGGATTCTGATCAACGGAAATAATACAAAACATATTTTCAGAATTTCCTAAACATAACTTTATAACTTCTCCTCTATTTCGACCAATCAGTGTCGACCCTAATGGCGACAAAACACTTATTTTCCCTTCAGCAGGATTACTTTCTTTTGGAAGCGAAATAACAATCGAGGCCTCAGTAAAGTCATTCATATTCATCAAGCCAATTTTAGTCCCGACTAACACCGTAGAACTAGAAGCACGATTTACAGGAACATCATATATCCCCTCCAGCTTTTCTAATAAACTAGCAAGTTCTACAGGCCTAATTGTAATAGGACGAAATTCAACCAACTTTGAATAATCGTCTTTCAGCCAAGCAATAAACCGACGAACATCTACAAACAACTCAGTATTCACAAAATTTAACCCACAGAATCTCTACGACTCTAAAATTAAAATGAGCTTATAATATATTTATGAAGGATTTTCCGGATGTAACAGAAAGTTACATCCGGCTAAGCGAGGAAGGTCAGAGGGGGCGTTAATACGCGATTGAAATATATAGTCATTTCTTTAAGTGCTTACGTGAAATATTCAATACATGAGTATAGCCATCTAATTATTTTAAACAAGCCCGTAACCACGAATATTATATTAGCGTACAATGTAATAACGACTTCTATTATGAGCTAGAACCAGCACTTCTCCTAGCGCTATGCTTTATTGATAAGAAACCGACCAACTCATGATTCTATTATCTGCATTATCGCCACATAAAAAATTCATTTATTATTGTGATATAAAAATACAATCCCCACACTAACGCACCCATTTATACACTATCAAAAACAATCGTGCGTTACCGGCAAATAGTATAGCAGCTTCAATAAACACCAAACTTTTCCCTGCCGTGTTGAGATGCTTTTTATATCTAATTCGACAAGAGTAACGAGGACGCCCCTACGAACTTAGGAGAAACGCAAGTCGACAAGGTATCGCCACCACAGGCCTCCTATTTTCTACAATTGGCCATACCGCTGATTAGACGAATCCAGTCTCCTTATAAGCTCCATTTGGCGCTCTAGTGGCGCTGACGTGACTTCTATATCACCGGAAACAGCAAGATCAAAGCTAGTGTTATCCCTAACCTGCTCTAGCGAAACCCCCTCATGCAGGCTACGCACACGTATTGCTTTGTTTTCCCCATCGAAATCCATTACACACAAATCAGTGACTATTTGCCTAAGATCGATATCATCGAAAGTGTAACCTCGCGGTAAGCGCTTAGGGTTATAGCCAATACTGCAGACGTAATCACACTCACCTTCAACAAAAACACGACGATTATGGGACAAAATAAAATAGGTACTAGCATGACAAATTGAATTTCCGGGAAATCCACGAACGCCCAGCATCTGCACATTCGGCTTACTATAATCATCGCCAATCACCGATACGTTCGCCTGTCCAAAACGATCTATCTGGACAGGACTACAGGTAATATGTCTATTCCCGCTCCATACATTGTCAAACACCCGGGACAAACCCATCCAATTTTCATTGGCCTGCTGTTCCGTGTCCCGCGGAGCAACAGGATTCGGATCAGACAACATCCAGCATTGCGAGTCCGTCATCATCATGTCGGGGTTTGAACTTTTCATCGCAAGACTCGCCGCGATCCGAGGTAATAATCCAATAGGAGTAACTAACACCTCGCCATCCATAGAATAGCCAGCGGCATTGGCACAGATCATGGTATCGATAAGTTTTTCTTTCACGTTATGTTCATTCACGACTGCTCACCACTATGTGCTGGCAAAATCCGACCCATCCTTTCGACAAGCTTCGCCAATACGTATTCCTCAAGCTCACCATCTGGATCGAACAAACCACTAAATGTATTTATCATGCCATCAAGGCACGCATTACTCCTGCCAGTATCAATACCGAGCAAGCTATAAATTAACTCAACCGCACTCTCCCAAAATGGGTGAATTATGCATAAAACAACTCGGTCATAGCACGCACCACACCTCCACAACCTAAACGAACTAAGTACAGCGCACCCAATTACATCACCCATACGAGCGCCAAGGTAGCATCATATCGACTAATCTCTACATGCGTTGAAAGACTTTCATAATCTGAATCAAAAATAATTAATTCATTTTTAATAGACATAGTGAACCCGCACCTAGAAAAAGTGATACGCAAAGTAAATCAACCCAAGCAGTCTCGACGCTCGGATCTATTCGTGATTTATGTAGGTTATTTTTGGGCGATTAAGGCTAGATGCGCTTAACCGCCAATAGCGAGGAAGGCGTTAACGGGATAAATTTTCCGTAAACCAAAGGAAAGTTGTAACATAGAATATAATTGTATTTTCATACCTTGAGAATACTATCTCTACAAACTTTCGCAAGTAATATCGAACAACCGACATTACCGATATAAAACGCTTAATAGATCTAAAACCTGACGATTTAGCTGGAAAAGGCCTATGGGAATGTGTCGAATATTACAACAATGTGCGCTACGGCGGAACACCGATGGCGACTTATCTTGATGGTAAAACGATCTGAGCTGAGAAATATTTAGCCCAGATCTAAACTGACAGGCACCGGTAAAAAACGGGTAACTATCAGATCAAGTCTGAGCCATTACACATAATCAGGACGACTATTTAAACTTTATTTGCCACAATACTGCTATATAACCCCCATCGCAGTCATTGCCCTCGCAACACGTATAAATCCTGCGACATTAGCCCCTAACACGTAATTACCTTCCGCCCCAAATTCATCAGCAGTTTCATAACAAGATGTATGAATATCAATCATGATTTCTTGGAGACGCTTCTGAGTATATTCGGACGACCATGAGTCACGACTCGCGTTTTGCTGCATTTCTAAAGCCGACGTTGCAACGCCACCGGCATTGGCAGCCTTACCCGGGCCAAAGCAAATATTTGCATCTTGAAAAATCTGAATCCCTTCCGAGGTTGTTGGCATATTTGCACCCTCAGCTACGGCCAAGCAACCATTCTCAAGCAAAAGCTTAGCATCCCGCCCCGTCAATTCATTCTGAGTTGCACAAGGCAGTGCGACATCGCACGGGATACTCCAAACGGATGAGCCCTCTATATAACGTGCAGATTTTTTAAACTCCGTATAAACACTTATCCTGCGGCGTTCAACTTCTTTTATCTGCTTTAGCAAGGACAAATCTATACCCGAATCATCAACTATAAATCCACCAGAATCCGAGCAGGCTATTACGGTAGCGCCAAGTTCATGGGCCTTTTCTATTGCATAAATAGCAACATTTCCCGAGCCAGAAACGACCACTCTTTTACCTTCCAATGAATTCCCACGAGCTTTCAGCATCTCCTGCGTAAAAATTACCACACCATATCCCGTAGCTTCTTTACGAGCCCTACTCCCGCCCCAGCCCAAGCCTTTTCCGGTAAACACACCCGATTCATACCTATTGGTAATTCGCTTATACTGACCAAATAGGTAGCCGATTTCTCTGCTTCCCACTCCAATATCACCCGCAGGCACATCAGTATATTCACCCAAGTGGCGGTACAGCTCCAGCATCAAACTTTGGCAAAAACTTTCAATTTCACTATCAGACTTGCCTTTAGGATCAAAATCACTACCACCTTTGCCGCCACCGATCGGCAATCCAGTCAATGCATTTTTAAAAATTTGCTCAAACCCTAGAAACTTAATAATCCCCAAATACACAGATGGATGGAATCGCAAACCACCTTTATAAGGCCCCAATGCGCTATTGAACTCGACCCTAAAAGCTCTATTAATGTGTATTTCACCTTTATCGTCTCGCCACGGAACCCGGAAAATTATCTGCCTCTCAGGCTCGCAAATCCTCTGTATTATTTTTTTATCCGCGAACTCAGGATACTTTGCCAGCACCGGGCCTAACGTTTCAAGTACCTCTCTGACCGCTTGATGGAACTCTGCCTCCCCAGGATTACGACTTAATACCTCCTGAAATATAGGCTGCAACTTCTCATCAAATTTAAAACGCATTAATCCACCTTTTTATAAGTATTTCAAACCAACACCGACACCTAACTAAAACTTTTAGGCCATCGACATTCTTAAAACAATTGTCGACGCAAAGAAGCAAATAGTGAAAAATATAATCATCGCCACAACACCCGATAAAATCACTGGACGCGGGTTATCTTCCGCTAAATCCATCATTCTTCTACGCCCTTCTTTATTCTGCAAAGCAAATAACAACGACACTGCCTGACATATAGTTTCTACAAAACCTAAAGACCTTCGGATCTTATGAACACAAAATACATCCATTAAAACATCTTCCCCGCATCAATTTCAGCCCTATCAATTATCGCTATAGGAGACACCATCATCAGCACGCCACCCATCGAAAACGAGTAAAACAATAAGTCAATCCCCCACCCATTCTCCCAGTTTAAAACTACTCTCTAAAGCATATGGATTAATTACCGCGAACGACTTATGCAGACCGTTATTCATCTAGGGCATTCTAAATTCATCCTCGTGATAATGGTGCGTCAGTCATAACACAATGTATCAACAAATTCTGGCGCCCAATTACTCGCGCACCGAAAACCCAGCCCCCCCTTTTATACACACACTGTAATCACATAAACACCACCCGTAATATAGCGATTCGCTAGCTTAGAAATAGGCTCTTTAGCTTTACCGTAATCTCTTACTTCGCTATAGCTCGATTTTTTTATCATAATAAATAAATGCTATAATCTATCTAGCTCCCCATGAAATATGTGACTTTTTTCTAATTATATATTACGTCGATTATCATAGGCGCGAGTTCCTCTTAAAGTATGGAAGGAAAATAAGCACCGATATTATAACCGCGTTCAATGCTATCTCACCAAATTAAGCAAGCCTAGCGCAACGCCTACCACTAGCCACCACCAACTCTCATCACTTAACCCTACCAAAAATATTTCCCAGCAAGGCGTGCCATCAAACCAAGATTATACAGAACCACACAACAACCACTAAAGACCTCAACCATCTTCTGGATGCGTTATGTTAACCACCTTTATCTCAGCAACCCTGGACCCAGGCATTATCCAATTTATCGTTGTATTTTTTCTTAAACCAATTAGCGCAGCGCCTAACGGAGAAAGTACAGATACTTTCATTTCTTTAACATTAGCGTCGTCAGGAAGTACAACCGTAACTCTCCCCTCAGCTTTTGTTGTGACATCCACGAATTCGACAATTGAGCCTAAACAAACAGCATCTTTTGGATACACATCATCGTTATATACGATAGCTCTAGCCATCTCATTTTCCAGACCATCTCGAATATCAAGCGATGAATTCATCATCAATTGAACAATACGCTTATAATCACTCCGTTTAACGACGATATCATCAGTATTATCTACAATCATATTTCACCCGCAGCATGAAAAATCCACGAGCTAGCTCACTCATGGAAAACTGAAAATTAGTTTAGATAAAATTATTAGGCGCTTAAGGCTTAACTTAGCTTAAGCGCCGACGACATGTCGGGCACAGCCGACCACAGACTGGAACGTCTGAAATGGAAGCGTACTTAGGAGGCTGAATCTATTCATATTTCCCCAGTATCTCACTACAAACTTAATTGTCAAGGATATACATCGAGCACTGCCAAAAGTTTATGCAACCAACCCAAGAAGCACACTTCAGTCACAAAAACACTATGGAAAGTGTGTCAAATTTAATCGTTACTGCAGCACGTCAAACTTGATACTGAAATCTGAGCCAGCTCATTATCGAATTTTTACCGGTGCCCAGCAATCAATTATGGAATGCTGAACTACCCCGAGTAATGTAAAAAACTTGCCTAAATCGACTTAACGGCACTATCTTAACTATCACCGTCACCCACCCGTTTAGAAATCAGCACTCTGGCGATCCAGCGAACTAACCAGCTTATAGATCGGGTCGTGCTTCTTTGGATACCAATCACGAGGCTTGAAGAATCCACGAATTAAATTGGCTGCGATTGGGTCTGTCATTTCTAACTTCGTAAGAGGTACTGCCAACATTTCCAGTGCCGCCATTTCATGAGGTTGATGACCGCCCCTATCAGAATGATCTCCCCCAACAAACGTGACGGTTTTACCTATATCATGCAAGATCACCAACACCGTCGCTAGATCATGCTGAAATAGCCGCTCCTGAAACCATGTTCTTTCCTCAAGCTTCAAAAGCATATCTGCAGTGTGATCTAGTAATCCTCCTTGATACGCATGATGGTAGCGCTTACTTGCCGGCACATTGAGGAACCCCAGTGCGTTACTCGCATCCAGAAACACATCTGTCATCAAACGCTGTAATGCGGGACTGGATATACCGAGCCAATGCCGAATGACGGTACGAAGCTGTGGTATAAAGTTTGGCAGTACCCATTCTTTAGGCAACAGGGCCGTTGGTCGTATGCAACTACTGTGAGCTCTACAGATGTCGTCAATACGAATCAAAAATCGATCAGCCATCTCTTGTAGCCCACCGCCAATTAATACGATATCGCCATGATCTACATCACGGTGATGCGCCGCAAACTCATCATGGCGAATGAACGCCGTTGCTGTTCCCGATAAGTTTCCTAGCTCTAGACGCGAGCAAGCTCGACCCGCACGATCAAGTTTGTCGGTGCGGCCTATTACTCTGAATTGAATACGCTCCAACCGTCGTGCTTCTTGTATTAAAAGGCGTATCTCAGCACGAGAGCATTCGCCGGATCCTACCCTGTCGTTATTAGCTAATTGTTGCCCTGTAGTCGTTAGCATTTCATTCATTGCGTCACCCCTCCCATACGCTGCAGTAACAGCCGCTCAAAGGCTGAGCCATCTTGTCGGGTTAGGTTTGGAACGTAGCGTGAGTAGACTTTAAACAGCATCTCCGTACTGGTGTGCCCCATCTGCCTAGCGATCCATTCTGGTGCCTCACCGGAGGCCAGCCATAGTGTCGCTGCCGTGTGACGGGTTTGATAAAAACGGCGGTCTTTCATGCCAAGTAATTTTAGTGTTGGTTTCCAAATCCGCTTGTTAACATTGAGCGGATCAATGGGTGTACCAACGCGAGTACAGAACACGTACTCACTTAGAGTACCCGACGCTTCGTATTGTGCCTTTAACGCCTGATAGACTGGTTCTGACATGTGGACCTCACGCTGAGACCCGTCGTTCTTGGTGTATTCACGACCTAAATGGCTATAGGTTTCTCGTACCAAGATTTCGCGCCGCTCGAAATCGATATAGCGCCACTGAAGACCGTGTACTTCGCCGGTTCGTAATCCTGTAAAAAATCGGACGGTAAAGTACGGTTTATAATCTGGCCGAACATTAGCAATGAATTTCTCAACTTCATCAAACGACAGTGGGTCGATATGCACCTTCTGCGTCTTAAGCCGTTTTACGTTTTGCATAGGATTAGGAAATTCATAACGATCCGCACCCTCCGCAAGAATCGCTCCTAGTATCTGCATAATCTCATTGACGGTTTTTGCAGAAAGCGTTCGCTTCTTCATACTGCCACCGGTTTTAGCGATATCAGCCCGAAACGCTAAACAGTCTGCTTTCAGAATTTGATGCATCTGCTTGTCAGCAAAGCGTGGTAGCAGGTACCCATTAACATGTACCTTTGTGGAGATCATGGTGTTCCTGCGCCACACAGCGTCATTTTCTGTTAACCAAACTTCGGTGAATTCAGAAAATGTTGGCGTAGCACGTTCTATTACCGCTGGTGGCGGTGCGGCTACAGTTATATCGCCGCTAGGTACAACACCAACTGAGGGAGTCGATGGCCGGCTTCCGAACTGGCTTGCCCTGCCGCTACCTGGAAAGAACGTACCGTAATCAAAAGTACCCGCCACGATTTCACGCTCAATACGCTCGAGGACTTTTTCCATTTTACGGCGATTAGCTTTTGTATCTTTGAGGGTGGTTTGTTCACGGCAACGAGCGCCATTAACCCTGAAATCGAAAAACAAACATCCAGTTTCTTCACGAGATCTAATCTTACCCATAGCACTTGCCCCCTGAAGCTAAAGGAATAGCAATGCTATCGTTTTGAGATAATCCCATGTCCCTCTCAATATTCTCCCAAATGTATAGAATTTTCCGCCCACCAAACGGGCGGATGTAGTGTGTGCCCTCAAACAAAACTGAATCCTTCAATACGCTACGAATAGTTGTAGGCTCATAATGAATCCGCTCAGATAGGCCATCAGTAGTAAGGTATGTATAACTCATGTATATTTCCTTCATCGCAAGTCGATTTTTAATGCCTCACGTCGAGTTTTCGCGACGCTTGGTTATTTTATACCACGACAAATATCGACAATCAACAATAAATGTCGATTATAATTGACGGATGTCTATTTTGATTAGGATACGATTAAAAGAAGTGTTAGCCGAAAAGGAGTTTCGCGACGGCCGGGTTATTACTCTAAATGAGGTATCCAAGGCGACCGGCATACACCGAGCAACTCTTTCCAAGATTGCAAATGAAAAAGGATGCAATACCGGAACTGATAATATTGACGCACTGTGTAATTACTTTGAGTGCCGTGTTGAAGACCTGTTAGTACACCTTCCAGAGCCAGTGCCCAAGGTAGACTAACTGGTCATTTCGGCTGATTTTTCACTTATTTTAAATCAGCCTTTGGGCACAAAATGGGCACTATTTGGGCACAGAATGGGCACAAGGTGGTCACAGAGGAAAAGTCCAGACGAAAAAAAAGCGCTGCACATCTGCAACGCTTTGATTTTCTTCGGAATTTGATGGTGGGCCGTGATGGATTCGAACCATCGACCAATTGGTTAAAAGCCAACTGCTCTACCACTGAGCTAACGGCCCCGAAAGAGGCGCTTATAATACGGATTTCCAAATAAAAAACAAGCACCTACGCATAAAAAAAGCAGTTTTATTAGGGCTTGCTATATCGGGTTGGATCGATTACCCCAGCTTGTTCAAACCCGTCACGTCGAAGGTAGCAGCTATCACACCGCCCGCAGGCCTCGCCCTTGTCATTAGCGCTATAGCACGACACGGTTTGCGCATAATCCACCCCTAGGGAAGCGCCCAGCTTTACGATGTCGGCCTTACTGAGCTTCATCAGTGGCGTGTGGATATGCATGCCATGACCATCTACACCGGCCTTGGTGGCGACATTTGCCAAGGTTTCAAAGGCTTCTATAAATGCTGGGCGACAATCGGGGTAGCCTGAATAGTCAACGGCGTTTACTCCGATAAAAATATCATCTGCATTCAGAACTTCTGCCCAACCAAGAGCAATGGATAGGAACACAGTGTTACGTGCAGGGACATAGGTAACCGGAATGCCTATTGCGCCGGCATCTGGCACCGCGATGTTCATATCGGTAAGCGCGGAACCACCAATACTGCTTAAATCGAGATTGATGATTTTAAACTCGGTGGCGCCGCCCGTTTCTGCAACTCGCTTGGCAGCAACCAATTCGGCGCGGTGACGCTGACCGTAATCAAACGCTAGAGCATAGCATTCATAACCCGCCGCCACTGCCTGAGCAAGTACCGTAGCGCTATCTAAGCCACCCGATACAAGAACAACTGCTTTTTTAACCAAAACCATTCCTCTATTGCTATTACTACGTCACTCAAACGCAATAAATTAATGTCCTGCCGCGTCATTCCACAACAATTTATGCAGCTGCATTTGAAAACGCACCGGTAAATTATCTTCGACTATCCAGTCTGCAAGATCAGTGGCGCTTAGTTGACCAAAGCTGGGAGAGAACAGAACTTCGCCAGCCTTATCCGCTAGATTTTGTGAATCTAATTGAAATCTCGCCCAGTCATAATCTTCACGATTACACAGCACAAACTTAATTTGATCGTGACGCCCGATATGCGCAATATTTTCCATAAGATTGCGATGCATCTCGCCCGAGGCAGGTGTTTTCAAATCCATGACTTTCGACACCCGCGAGTCAACGTGCTCGACACTAAGCGCACCGCTGGTTTCGATAGACACCTCATAACCGGCATCGCAGAGCGCAGTAAGCAAGGTATGGCACTCTGGCTGGGCCAAGGGTTCACCTCCCGTCACGCAGACATAGCGAGGCTTGTAAGACGCAACCGTGGCTAGGATATCTTCAATCTGACGGCGTTCGCCGCCGTGGAAGGCATATTCGGTATCGCAATAGACGCAGCGCAGTGGGCAGCCCGTCAGACGAACAAACACCGTAGGCACGCCTAGCGTGCGGGACTCACCTTGCAGTGAGTAAAAGATTTCAGTAATACGTAGCGTGTTCGCGTTCATTAAGACTGGCAGCCGGATTCAGGTTTATTACCGGAGACCAGCCGCGCAAGCTTTACCCCGCGAAAAATCAAAAATTCTTACGGAGAAATTCTCGTGACTTGTTGACGGCTGAGTTACCCGTATTACCGTAGCGGTCAATGACATGGGTTAGCATTTCTTGCGATTTCTGTTTATCACCATTCAGGAAATAAACAGTACCTAGCTTGTACATTGCCGCAGGAACCTTCCCGTGATCTGGGTAATCGGTGAGCAATTGCTGAAATGCTTGTGTTGAAGCCGACAAATTTTGAGGCTTGATGGCAACATATAATTCGCCAAGCCAGTACCAAGCGTTAGGCGTGTAACGGCCAGTGGGATATTTTTCGACATAACTGGTAAATGCAATTATGGCTTCATCGTATGAGGCACTTTTCACCAAATCATACGCTTTTACGTAATCTGAAGACTCATCACCATCAAGAACAACGGAGGAAGGTGAGGTTTCATTAGTTGCACTTGGTGTGCTTGTGCTGCCCGCTAGCACAGCTCCTTCAGCACTAGCCGCAGGGGATGCCTCAGAAGGCGAGCCAACAGCTAAAGAATCTGGCGAATCGGTCATCGCATCAGAAGAACTGCCGCCAGCAGTTAAACGACGATCGATATCGATGTAACGGTCTAAACTTTGCTGTTTAAGCTGGCGTAACTGATGCCCTTGTTCTTCCACCGTCCCTCGCAACGCCATAACTTCTTGGCGAAGCAATTGAAGTTGTTGGTACATCTCCCCTTCCATTCCTCGATTTGATTGTGCATCAGATCGAGCGGAGCCTACATCAACAACTGGGGCTTGCGCCCAGAGCTGTGCCGACAAACACGCTGCCGGCAGCAGCAGAGACAGTGGTTTTAAAAACTGCATCAGTACGCCTTTTTATTACTTCAGTTCTACGCGACGGTTTTGCGAGTAAGTTGATTCAGACTGACCGAATGCAACTGGACGCTCTTCACCGTAGCTTACGGTTTCTATACGGTAGCGTGGAATACCGTTAATTGCCATGTAATCAGCAACAGAAATCGCACGACGCTCGCCCAGGGCGATGTTGTACTCACGGGTGCCGCGCTCATCAGCATGACCTTCCAAACGCACAGGGCCGGTAGTCTTTTTCAGACGAGCAATTTGCGCGTCCAATGCTTGACGTGCTTTCACAGTTAAAGTTGCTTGGTCGAATTCGAAATAGAATACAGTTTCGAGGTTCGCCATATCGTCAGTGTTGTAAGAATCGTTCATTGAATCAGTAGATTCTGTGTACGTGCTTACGCTGTCTGCACCTTCCTGACCGCTACCATCAGTGTCAGTAGAAGCACAACCAGCCAAAAAGGCGCTGAAGAAGGCTACACCCAAAAACATATTTTTTGCTTGGTATTTCATGGCATTTTCCCGTCAAGTTTTGATTACACATTTCCGATCATACAATATCCATTGTCTTCTCGGTATTTCATTCCCGGCTACTACTTCATTGAAGAAAAGGCGACCAAGCCGGTTCGCGCACATCCCCGAATCGCGACGGCAATCTATACCTCACACCGCCGTCTATCGATACTGCCGCCAAGACCCCCTTGCCATCATACTGCGTAGCGTACAATAGCATACTGGCGTTTGGCGCCACACTAGGTGACTCGTCTAAATTAGTCGTAGTGAGAATTTCGACACGGTTACGTTTTAAATCCATGACCGCGATGTGAAAATTACCACTATCTCTGTGTACCATGACTAATCCTAAACCATCTGCCAGTACCCTCGCCCTGGCATTATAGTCACCTTCAAATGTAACTCTTTCTACTGACCCACTGCTGACGTTAACCTTATATATCTGAGGTTTTCCGCCACGATCAGATGTAAACACAATCGACTTTCCGTCCGGCATCCATGCTGGCTCGGTGTCGATAGCAAAGTGGTTAGTTACTCGCTGTAAATCACCACTCGCTAAATCCATTACATAAATGTCGGGGCTGCCGTCCTTTGACAGCACCATCGCCATTTTTGCTCCGTCCGGTGAAAACGCCGGAGCACCATTCAATCCGCGGAACGATGTAAGTTGCGTACGCGCATTAGTCCGCAGATCCTGTATATAAATAGCAGGACGCGTCGACTCAAATGATACGTAGGCAATTTTCTGACCATCGGGCGACCACGTCGGCGCCATAATCGGCTCTCGACTGTCGAATAACACCGATTCATTGGCTCCATCAATATCGCTTTTCAGCAAACGGAAGCGGGTTCGGTTACCCCCTTCGCGAACGGCAGAAACATAAAGCAATTGCGTACGAAAAGCACCACGAATATTTGTGAGTTTTTCATATATTTTGTCGCTGACTGAATGCGCGAGGTAACGAGGCTTATCAATACTTACCGATTCTTTGCCAGTGAGTATTACGCGCTGGGTATTTACGTCTAAAAGCTCATAATTTGCGGTTATCGTTCCGGTCACTTCCTGTGACAGAGTCCCCACGACAACATAGTCAACACCGAGACTTTTCCAGTCACGATAATAAACTTCTGTCGCATTGCGGGGCCGACCCAGCATATCTGAACGACTTAACGGCGCAAACTGACCACTGCGATGCAGATCACTCTCGACAATCGACGCAATATCTTCAGCTACGGTCAGCCCTGACTGCCAACCAAAAGGCACAATGGCAATCGGGACTGGATCATCTTTACCCTTATTAACCTGGATCGTAAGCTCGGCCATAGAGAGACTACTGACCGACAAAAATATTAGTGCTGTAATTATTCGTATCAACATTACCGCCTCAAATCCTGGGGTGAGAAACTAATTGTAAAACGCCTAAAATTCTTCTCGTAGGCGCCCATATCTTCGCGAGCCAACTTAGCCAGCTCTTCAATTTTTCCCAAACGCGTTACCGCTCGAGTAACCGATAAATCGAATGCATGATCACCACTGCCTTTAATAATTTGGTGACCTACAATTTCGCCAGTCGGGGTAGTCATAATCTGGATCGTCGCCTGCATGCCATTGCGAGCCGACAGCGGCCGTGTCCAATTGTTTGAGATCAACGCTGTAATCAAATCCGCATACGTCGAGGCCAGCTCGCCCTCTTCCACCAAGTCATCTTCAGACGCTAACGCATCGGCCAGCTCTTTTTGCTGCTGCTTGCGAATCTCTTCTTCCAGCGCTCGTTGTTTAGCGACTTCCTTCGCCTTTTCCTCAGCCTGCTTCTTGCGAATTTCCTCGGGCGTAGGCCCTTTTGGCACTGGCTTCGGTGCTGGTTTCGGAGCCGGCTTAGGTACTGGCTTTGGCTCAGGCTTAGGGTCAGGCTTCTTAACCGGTTCTGGCTTCGGTGCTGGTTTGACCACGGGTTTTGGCGTTGGTTTCGGCGCAGGCTTTGGCTTAGCGGGACGAGTAACCGGCTTTTCCAATACTAATTTCGCCTGAATTGCCAAGGGCTTGGCTTTCAACTCCATCACTTGACTGTCTTTGGGAATACCAAATAACAGGAATGCGATTGCCACGAAGTGCAAGACCGCCGTTACCGCTGCAGGCACCAACTTAATATCATTCATCGCGCTTACTTCGCTCCACTGCGCGACTGTGGCTCCTCGGTAATTAAACCGATAGAGGTGGCTCCAGCGCCTTGCAAAGCGGCCATCGCGGCGACAACGCTAGCGTAATCCACCGCACCGTCCCCTTTAACCATGACCGGGGTCTTCGGTTTATTGCGCAATATTTTGCCTAATTTATCACCGATTTCAGCGAGCTCTACCGGCTCACCTTGTTTGTCAGGATCACCCAAGGTCACATAATATTTACCGGCTTTATCGACCGAGACAACAATCGGGTCGTCATCTGTCTGCGGAACTGGCTCAGTAGACGCCTGCGGTAAATCTACCTGCACCCCTTGTACCAACAAGGGTGCCGTTACCATGAACACAATCAGCAACACCAACATGACGTCGATATAGGGAACGACATTGATGTCTGATATCGGTTTGCGTTTATTTCGCCGAGACATAGCCAATGCTCCTAATCTCGCGAATGAATCTGGCGATGCAGAATGCTAGAGAATTCCTCTGAAAAGGTGTCGTACTTACCGGCAAGGGAATCCACTTTTGAGGAGAATCGGTTATAGGAAACAACCGCCGGAATCGCCGCTATCAAGCCCATGGCTGTCGCCACCAACGCTTCGGAAATACCAGGGGCAACCGTCGCTAGCGTCGCTTGCTGAACCTGACCTAGGCCATGGAACGAGCCCATGATTCCCCATACCGTTCCCAACAAACCAACGTAAGGACTGGTCGAACCGACCGTCGCCAAAAATGGCAAACCGTGTTCCATTGCCTCTTCTTCACGAGATAGCGCCACGCGCATAGAGCGCTGACAGGCTTCCATCATGGCATCTGAATCCAGCTTCTTTTTAGCAAGGCGGGTAAACTCCTTGAAGCCAGCGCGGAACACGCTCTCCATGCCAATCACACCGCGCTTTTCAGCACCTTCGGTGTATAAGGTATTCAAATCTGTACCAGACCAAAATCGCGACTCAAAACTCGCCATCTCCGCCTGCGCTTGATTGAAGTACATGACCCGCTGGGCAATCTGGTACCAAGATACCACCGAGGCGAGCAGCAAAATCAACATAATAAGTTGAACAAACAAACTGGCTTGGCTAACTAAATGCCAAATGGAAAGCTCTTGTCCCACAGTTAACTCCGTTTTTTTCGTTGTGATAATGTTTTTAAACGTTCAACACTGCTAACAGCGCTTCGGGCATTCGCTTCGGTTTTAAGCTCTCTTTATCTACACAAGCCAGCTTAACCTGCCCTTCGCACAGCACCTCATCGCCACGATATACCACCTGCTCAAAACTTAGCGAGGCTTTTGCCGCCGCTATGACTCTCGCCGTAACAATAAGTTGCTCATCTAGCTTCGCCGGTCGCAAATATTTTGTCGTCAGGCTTGTGACGACAAACATCAATGATTCATCGATGAACGCGGCCTTGTGAAATCCGAGCTCGCGCATATATTCAGTACGCGCACGCTCTAAGAACTTCAAATAGTTAACATAAAAGACGATACCACCCGCATCCGTGTCCTCCATGTAGACCCGTATCGGTATTTTGAATTCCATTAGCTATCGCCACCAATGTCGGTAATATCGCCACTTTTGGGCACATCTAAGCCAAAATGGCGATACGCATGGCTAGTCACAACGCGTCCACGCGGCGTGCGCATGATAAAACCCTGCTGAATAAGATACGGCTCCAGCACGTCCTCAATGGTGCCACGCTCTTCGCTAATCGCCGCCGCCAAGCTGTCTACGCCAACAGGTCCACCGTCAAATCGCTCTATCATCGCCAGCAATAAGCGCCGATCTAAGTGATCAAATCCGCTGCTATCTACATTCAGCATATTTAACGCCTGATCTGCGATGTGTTTGCTGACAATGCCATCAGATTTCACTTCAGCGTAATCCCGCACCCGACGCAAAAGACGATTGGCGATGCGCGGGGTGCCTCTGGATCGCAATGCTATTTCGTGGGCACCGTCGGAATCCAACTGCATACCTAATATTTTGGCTGACCGCGCGACAATAGTCGCTAAGTCATTTACACCATAGAATTCAAGGCGCTGCACAATGCCAAAGCGGTCACGCAGCGGTGAGGTCAGCAAGCCCGCACGAGTCGTCGCACCCACCAAGGTAAAAGGTGGTAAATCTAATTTTATCGACCGCGCCGCTGGCCCTTCACCAATCATAATATCCAGCTGATAGTCTTCCATAGCCGGATATAGTATTTCTTCTATATTGGGACTGAGTCGATGTATCTCATCTATAAAAAGTACGTCGCCGGCGTCCAAATTGGTCATGAGCGCCGCGAGGTCACCCGCTTTTTCCAGCACTGGGCCAGAGGTGGTTTTGAGTGACACCCCCATTTCATTGGCCAAAATATTTGCCAGCGTGGTCTTACCCAAACCCGGAGGACCAAAGATTAAAGTGTGATCTAGCGGTTCATTCCGCATTCGCGCTGCGCTGACGAAAATACTCATCTGTTCGCATACCACCGGCTGGCCAATATAATCAGCGAGGGATTTTGGTCGTATCGCTCGATCAAAACGCTCCTCTTGCGGCTCGCTGGCATCGGGCGCCACAAGGCGGTCAATTTCTATCATGTCAGTTTAGTTTCTTCACTTGATCATGTTTTTTAAAGCAGCGCGAATCAATTCCTCGCTGCTCGCGTCATCCGACTTCAAAGCGCTAATGGCTCTACTCGCCTCTTGGGGCTTATACCCTAAGGCCACCAGGGCGGATTCCGCCTCTGCAACATTTAACTTTGCGCTGGATGCGGGCGACACGACCTTGGCGCCACCTGAACCAGCTACGTCCCAGTCCTTAAGTCGATCACGCATTTCTATAATCAAGCGCTCTGCGGTTTTCTTACCCACCCCCGGCAGTTTAACTAAGGCAGCAGAATTACCTTCTTGCACACAGCGAACAAATTCGTCAGTTTCAACGCCTGACATAATAGTCAGCGCCAACTTTGGACCAACCCCGTTCACCTTAATTAAGTCGCGAAATAAGCGGCGCGACGTCACATCGCTAAATCCAAAAAGCTGCTGAGCATCTTCGCGGACTATAAACTGCGTGTAAAGGGACACCACCTGTCCCAGCGGAGGCAGTCCATAAAACGTGGTCATGGGTAGCAACACCTCGTAACCGACGCCATTCAAATCTAAAACGATTTCCGGTGCTTGTTTTTCTATTAATACACCACGTAATCGACCAATCATTTAGCTTCCCTTATTTATTTAAGGCGTCCACGCCGTAAACGCAGCGCCGGCTCGGCGGCCATACTTTGTAGACCCTGCCGTGCATTGGCATGACAAATTGCCGCCGCTAAGGCGTCCGCGGCATCTTCCTGCGGTGCAGCCGGTAGCTTGAGTAATATTTTAACCATATGCTGAATTTGCGCTTTATCGGCGGCGCCCGTGCCAACAACTGCTTTCTTTATTTGCCTCGCGGTATATTCCGCCACCGGTAAACCATTACTCACACAAGCCACAACCGCCGCGCCGCGAGCCTGCCCTAGCTTAAGCGCGGAGCCGGCGCTTTTCGCCATAAACACTTCTTCTACTACCGCCTCAAGGGGTGAGTATTCAGAAATAATTGTCGTTAAACTTTTAAAAATGATATCAAGACGCGCAGGCAAAGGGCCCTGCGGCAAACGAATAACGCCACTGGTGATGTAGCGATGGTGATTACCCGTCACCTCAATCACACCGAAACCTGTCTTTTGCGATCCGGGGTCAACCCCCAAAATAATGGTCATAGATCCTAGCGCTATCGTTTTTTAATTCTATCAACCGAGGCATCAACCCATTCATTAGTGGCGTGAGCGCACTCATCGCAACAAAAAACCAGCTGCACGTCTATATATTATGAAAATAGGGGCCAGCAAATACGCGCTACTGCGCAGGCCAAACCCGCGGCTATTATGCACAGATTTAAGAGAATAATGACACGCTGCTAATATAAGACCGCAGCGGAGATCGGAGAAATTTAATTGCGGGCAGCCAATTCCGCGTAGACCTCATCCGCAATATCGGCATTGGTGTACACATTTTGAACATCATCCAAATCTTCCAAGGCATCCACCAAGGCAAGCAGCGATTCGGCGCCGTCAATATCTAACGTGACAGTTGTCGCTGGCAGCATTTGCACATCCGCAAACTCATGCTCAAAGCCCGCGGAGGTCATGGCATCTTTTACCGCCATAAAATCGGGAAATTCGGTTTGCACGTCTATTGCGCCATCGTCGTAAACTATGACGTCCGCCGCCCCAGCTTCTGCAGCCGCCTCTAACAGCACCTCTGCATCCAAGCCTGGTGAATAGTGAAGCAGACCAATACGCGAGAACAAATAAGCTACAGATCCATCGGTACCAAGATTGCCGCCGCGCTTACTAAAAGCGTGACGAACATCTGCAACCGTGCGGTTTCGGTTATCTGTCATGCACTCAAGCAAAATAGCGACACCGCCGCTGCCATAGCCTTCGTAGCTTATTTCTTCGTAATTATCGGTATCGGTATTGCCAGCGCCGCGCGCAATGGCCTTGTCGATGGTATCGCGCTTCATGTTTGCCGTCAGCGCTTTATCCATAACGGCGCGCAAACGCGGATTATCTTCAGGGGAAGGGCCACCGGCTCTGGCGGCGACGACAATTTCACGGATAAGCTTGGTAAATATTTTACCGCGTTTGGCATCTTGCCCCGCTTTGCGGTGCTTTATATTGGCCCACTTACTGTGACCCGCCATATCAGCCTCTCTACTACGCTTGCGCCACAATTTTAGGCGTCTAATTATTTAAAACCACCCACCGCTGAAATGCCGGTGGGTGTATACACGACTGCCTGGGCCGCTATTTTTCCTCTAGCTTACGCAAGCGAATGTTTAGCTCTGTAAGCTGCTTAGCCTCCACAAGACCCGGCGCATCTGTCATGACACAGGCGGCACTCTGGGTTTTCGGGAAGGCAATAACATCGCGAATTGACTTGGCGCCAGTCATCAACATGACCAAACGATCAAGACCAAACGCCAAACCACCGTGCGGCGGAGCGCCGTACTTTAACGCATCAAGCAGGAAGCCAAACTTCTCTTCTGCCTCTTCTGGACCAATACCCAGCACTCGGAATACGGCTTGCTGCATATCACCACGGTGTATACGAACAGAACCGCCGCCTAACTCCGTGCCGTTTAAAACCATATCGTAGGCGATAGACAAGGCGTCACCCGGTGCGTTTTCAAGCTCTTCTGGCGTGCAGGAAGGCGCGGTAAACGGGTGGTGCAATGATGTCCAATTACCACTGCCATCTTGTTCAAACATCGGGAAGTCGACAACCCACAGCGGCGCCCACTCACAGGTGTATAGCTTAAGATCTTCGCCCAATTTGCAACGCAGAGCCCCTAAGGCCTCATTGACAACTTTAATCGTGTCGGCGCCGAAGAAAATAAGGTCACCATTTTCAGCCTCAAGACGCGCCAAAATCGCAGCGCGCACTGGCTCAGGCAGGAATTTAACGATGGGAGACTGCAAGCCATTTTCCAGATCAGACTTATCGTTGACCTTGATATAAGCCAAACCTTTCGCGCCGTAGATACCTACAAACTTAGTGTATTCGTCGATCTGCTTGCGGGTCAGCGCCTCGTTACCACCCGGTACTTTTAATGCGGCTACTCGGCCATCGGCGCTATTAGCAGGACCAGAGAACACTTTAAATTCGACTTCCTGCATAAGGTCGCCAACATCAACCATTTCTAGCGGAATGCGCATATCAGGCTTATCGCTACCAAAACGCGACATTGCCTCTGCGTATTTCATGGTTGGGAAGTCGCCAAGGTCGATATTCATAACCTCTTTAAACAGATCGCGAATCATACCTTCTGTCACGGCCATGATCTGTTTGTCGTCCATAAAGGACGTTTCAATATCTATCTGGGTAAATTCTGGCTGACGGTCAGCGCGCAGATCTTCGTCGCGAAAACATTTAGCAATTTGATAGTAGCGATCAAAGCCAGACACCATTAACAGCTGCTTGAACAACTGCGGCGACTGCGGCAAGGCAAAGAATTTACCTGCATGAGTACGGCTGGGCACCAAATAATCGCGCGCACCCTCAGGGGTTGCACGGGTTAAGATTGGGGTTTCAATATCGAGAAAGTTCTGACTGTCTAAATAGCGGCGCAACACCGATGTAATCTTTGCTCGCAAACGCAATTTGTCAGAAATCTGCGGACGACGCAGATCTAAATAGCGATAACGCAGACGGACGTCTTCACCAACATTGGTGTGGTCATCCAACTGAAAGGGCGGGGTTTCTGATTCATTCAGAATTTCTAGCTCTTTCCCCAACACCTCAATGGCACCGGTTTTCATATTGGCATTAACTGTCGCACCAGCGCGCGCGCGAACACGGCCGCGAATACGCAAGACATATTCGCCACGAACGCGGTCAGCAGTGCGAAAATGCTCTTCAGTATCGGGGTCAAAAACAACCTGTACGATGCCCTCACGGTCACGCATATCAAGGAATATAACCCCACCATGATCACGGCGACGGTCAACCCAACCACATAGGGTAACGTCTTGATCTATATGTTCACTGCCCAAGCTGCCGCAATAATGACTGCGCATGTGTTCTGTTCTCACTGTATTAATGTATATCTAGCTTATTCCATTGGCGCCATGTTCTCGGCACCAATCACTCAGTTCGTGCACCCACTAAGGGTATTTACTTCAAAGCCTAGGCATCTGAGGCAGCGGACGAGCCACCACCCGAGCCGTCGCCTGCCAAATTCTTCTTTTTGTCGCCACTTTTAAAATCTGTCTCATACCAGCCGCCGCCTTTCAAACGAAAGCCTGCCGCCGAAATCTTTTTCACCAACGCCGCCGCCCCACACTCCGGGCAATCTGTTAAGGCAGGATCGCTCATTTTCTGAAGAGCCTCATGCGCATGTTGGCAGGCTTGGCACTGGTATTCGTAAATAGGCATTAAAATTCCCCGAACTCATAACACACAACGATGCCATTTAGAGACAAGCGGCATAAAAGGAGCGGGATTATAACGCAAAGCGGGGCCGGCAATAAATGCGGCTGTGAATTTGGGGGGAAATAAACCGATACAACGGGGAAATCAGCCTCGAACACATTAATAAATGCCGAGGCTGACCGTAATCAGACTTAAATTGCGAAGTCTTTAAGCTTTTTCAATGGACGAACCTTAACAGCAACGCTAGCTGGCTTGGCTTTGAACATGGTTTCTTCACCAGTAAATGGGTTAATCCCTTTACGCGCCTTGGTAGCTGGTTTTTTCACTGTGGTGATTTTCATTAGACCTGGAATGGTGAACTCACCCAGAGCACGCTTTTTAACGCTGCGTTCAATCAGTACTTCCAGCTCTTCGAGCACATCACCAACCTGCTTACGGGTCAAATTGGTGTTTTCTGCAATCTCTGTGAGAATTTGAGTTTTGGTCATTTTCTCAGAGATAGCAGTGGTTTTGCGCTTAGGTGCTGCTGCAGCAGTCGCAGCAACTTTTGCTTTGGCTGGTGCTTTCTTAGGAGCAGCTTTTTTTGGGGCAGCTTTTTTGGGAGCAGCTTTTTTTATCGCCATTAGAATATTCCTGTATCACACGTTAAGTTTTATTGGCCTAAATACGGTTATAAGCACCAACCAGCAGGTACCGCATGCTAATCACGAATCTGTGCCTGCGACTATCTATAGTAGATTGTGCAACCCAATACAAGATTAAAGCGCTGTTTTTCGTTCAAAACACTGTAAAAAAGGCATTTTTTGTATGACGAGCACAATAATCGTCTAAAAAGCTGAGCTGTAATATCACTGCAAATGGAAAAACGAAGCTGAGAAGTAGCCACATAAAAATCGCAGCACCCGCTTTTTTGCCGGTCAGGTGCCGCCTTTTATCTGGGAGCAAGAATGGCAAACTAAGCGACTAATTCCATCCCATACGCAGAGTAAGCTGCACGTATTTGCGTTAAGCGAGCAGCCAATGTAGCTGACTCATAGGCTTTAGCAGGGAGAAGCCCCCAAACGGGCTTTGGCCAAGCTGGATCAGCAGCAAATCGCGCAATATGGTGTATATGCAGCTGCGGCACCATGTTACCCAAGGCGGCAACATTTAATTTTTCCGCCGCAAAGGTATTCTGCAATACAGCACAAGTCGCATTTGACTCGGCTAGGTACAGCTGCTGATCCTCTGCGCTTAAATCACACACCTCACGCAAATTCTCCCGGCGCGGCACCAAGATAAGCCAAGGATACTGACTGTCATTCATTAACAGCAGCCGACACAACGGTAAATCGCCCACTACAGCGCAATCTCGCGCTAAAGCATCATGTAATTTGAACATCACTCCCCCTGCGGCCTGTACCGCGCTACCGATCAATCGTAAAATGCGCAAACTCTGATAAACAAGGCCAGAATTACACCATGCGCGCTAGCCAATTCCTAATTGCCACCCAAAAAGAAACCCCAGCCGACGCTGAAGTCATTAGCCATCAACTTATGCTGCGAGCAGGCATGATACGCAAGCTCGCCACCGGTCTCTACACATGGCTGCCGATGGGCCTGCGGGTGCTGCGTAAAGTCGAGAATATCGTTCGCGAAGAAATGGATCGCGGCGGCGCAATGGAGGTAATGATGCCGGTTGTGCAGCCCGCAGAACTCTGGGAGGAGTCTGGTCGCTGGGAGCAATACGGCGCCGAATTGCTGCGTATTGGTGACCGCCACAACCGTTCGTTTTGCCTCGGCCCCACCCACGAAGAGGTCATAACAGATCTAATTCGCAATGAAATAAAGAGCTATAAGCAGCTCCCGGCAAACTTTTATCAGATTCAAACTAAATTTCGTGACGAAATTCGCCCGCGCTTTGGCGTGATGCGTTCACGCGAATTTATAATGAAGGACGCCTATTCCTTCCACAATGACCAGGAATCACTGCAAGCCACTTACGATGTAATGCACGCGACCTACACTCGCATATTTACCCGCCTGGGCTTGGACTTCCGCCCTGTTATCGCCGACACCGGCTCAATCGGCGGCAGTGGCTCACATGAATTTCACGTGTTAGCGTCATCGGGCGAAGACGATATCGCCTTCTCCGACACCTCTGACTACGCCGCCAACGTCGAAATGGCGGAGGCACTCGCCCCCGCTGGAGCGCGCCCTGCACCTAATAGCACGCTAGAGAAAATTGCCACCCCCGGCGCGCACACTATTGATGAAGTCAGCGCCTTGCTGAAGGTGGCTGCAGCACAAATACTTAAAACCTTGATTGTGTACAGCGACGCCGACGAAAACGGCAAGCAGGATTTGATCGCCATAGTCGTGCGCGGCGATCATAATTTGAATGAAATTAAAGCCGAGAAAATAGCCGGCGTGGCATCGCCCCTCACTTTCGCTAGCGAGGAAGATATTCAAGCCAAACTGAATTGCAAACCCGGCTCTATTGGCCCCGCCGGCTTAAGCATCCGTATCATTGCAGATCGCAGCGCTGCCCACAGTGCAGATTTTATTTGCGGCGCCAACGAAGACGGCTTCCACCTCAGTGGCACAAACTGGGATAGAGATGCCAGCTTTACTGAAACAGCCGATCTCCGCGACGTAGTTGAAGGTGACCCTAGCCCGGACGGACAAGGTAGTTTGCTTATTAAGCGCGGTATCGAAGTGGGTCATATCTTCCAATTAGGCACCAAGTATTCAGAGGCGATGAAAGCCACCGTACTCAACGAAAACGGCAAAGAGCAAACTATGATCATGGGTTGCTACGGCATTGGTGTAACCCGTGTGGTGGCATCAGCCATCGAGCAAAATCACGACGAGAAAGGCATTATTTGGCCAGCCAGCATCGCGCCGTTTGAGGTCGCCATCGTGCCATTGAACATTCAAAAATCTGAACGGGTTCGCGAGCACGCGGAACACCTCTACGCCACCTTGCGCGGATTAGGCTACGACGTCTTACTTGATGATCGCAATGAGCGACCAGGGGTGAAGTTTGCCGACATGGAGCTGATGGGTATTCCTCACCGCATCGTGATTGGCGACCGAGGCCTAGACAATGGCATGCTTGAATACAAGAACCGCAGCGCAAGCGACAATGAAGACATTGCGATTGACGATGTTCTCGACTTCATTCAGCAGCAACTGCCACGTTAAATGCCAGACGCCCACACCGTGCAAATTCGTTTCGCAGTGCTAGCTTCGCGGCTGGCATTGCTGCTGATATTGATTAGCTCGCCGCTGAGCATTGCCGGCATCCCAATCGTCACGGATGCTCGCAGCGCAGCACTATCGGCCGAACAGCAGGAACACGAGGAACTACGGGTATTCCTTAAGCAAGCGGTTGCAGATGCCGGCAGCTTTAAGGATCGCTTTGATGCTGAGGTTTGGTTATTTGATATGTCAGGGCGAATGACAAGATATATCAAAGATCCACAAGAGCGGCTCACTTTTTTACGCAGCGTGCACAGAGAGGCGAGCGCGGCAGGACTAAGTCCCGAATTGGTGTTGGCCCTCATTGAAGTAGAGAGTTATTTCGACCGTTTTGCAGTGTCTCGTGTTGGCGCTCAGGGCTTAATGCAGGTGATGCCGTTTTGGAAAAAAGAAATCGGCCGCCCCGACGACAACCTCACCAACGCAGATACCAATCTGCGCTATGGCTGCCAGATTTTGCAGTTTTATTTACAAAAAGAAAAAGGCAATGTTCACCGCGCCCTCGCTCGCTACAATGGCAGCCTCGGCAAAAGCTGGTATCCCGAACGCGTATTCGATCGCTGGCGCAGGCATTGGTATAACGGCGAGTTAAAAATGCACTAGTACCAGCTACTGCGGAGGCCGCTCGCCATTATGTTCCGGCTCGCCAGGTCTTGGCTTTTTATTTTTGATTCGACCTAATTCACGGAGCGCAAACTGCAGTCGCTGCTCGGGCGGCAAAGTTACCAGCACTGTTGCTAACACCTCATGACTCACCCGTTTTAAATTCGTATCAGCGATCCGAATTTCCTTAAACCCCTTGCTGATATCTGCCTCTGTTGCCGTATCTTGTTTTAATATTGCAACCATGTCTCGGCGCGCTGCACGAAGCTTGCGATACGCCTTGACCATATCTTTGCGATGTATTTCAAGTACTTGGCGCATTGGTTCAGCAAGCTCTTGCGGCTCGTCTTTAAGCAGGTGTTTTGCCATACCATGCATAGCGTGGCGCTCTTCACCCATTAGACGGTGCCCCGCGTATAAACCAATCAGAACCCCGTTTAACACCAAGGACACGAACAACACGATAACAATGCCTTTACGTGTACTCATAAGCCTGTACCTGCAATCCAATCACTCACTTCATAACTCGCTGTTGTTTCAAACACATAATCATCAGGATCAGCATAATCCGCAAAGTAGCCACCCGCGCCCAGCACCACGCCCAACAAGGCCGACGCCATTGCCGCGGCAAAACTTAAACGCCACACGGGTATATAAGGTTCACGCGCTGTTTTACTAGGTAGCTGTGCGATGGCCACTAAGCGAGCCCGTAAAGCGGTGCTCGGAGTCAGTTCCGGCAAATCAGTTTTATAGAGCGCACGTATAGCACGCTCCTCTGCTTGGGCTTCGCGCCACTGCGCAGCGCAGGCATCCAACCGCAGAAATAAAGGTAAAAGCACACGGTATAGAAACGGCCAATGATCGGCATTAGCGCCATAGCGGGTCAATAAGGCTGAAAATATTTGTTCTGCCGATGTCATTCTCGACCTCCTAATCGTGTTCTTAGCTGCTGCTTAGCTCGGCTTATGAGCGATTCCACTGCTTTAGCAGATAAGCCCATAATCACGGCAATGTCTTTCACTGAAACATCTTGATAAAACCTGAATGCCATTACCGCACGCTGGTTATCTGGAAGGGCCTTTAGAGCATCATGCACGGCTAAGTTTTCGTTTTCATTTGGCGGCATAACCGACTCAGCATGCTCGACAAGCCATTCAAGCGAACCGTTGTCCAACACATGCCGCTGCTGAACTCGCTGCTTGTAATTGAGTGCCAAGTTATTCGCAACCCGATATAGCCATGTCGTTAATTTGGCATCGTCCCGCCAATCCGGTGCTTGTTTCCACAGGCGTTCAAACACTTCTTGGCATAAATCTTCGGCATCGTCTCGCGACAATACAATGCGGTACACAAGGTTTAATACCATTTTACTGTGGCGGTCCAACAACACTGAAAATGCCTGTTGGTCGCCGCCCGCTATTCGCCGCATCAATTCAATGTCAGATAACTGCACGCTGATACCTATTGAATTGGCGAAGGCGGACGCTCAATTACACACCGCTACCTTGACGGTGCTCGCCGTCGTGACCGTCACCACCGTGATTGCGCATCGCCTTAAACATTTCACGGCGGTCGATATTGCCATCACCATTGCTGTCCATGCGCTTTGTCATTTTATCAGTACTGGCCGCAAACTCTTCCGCAGATACCTGACCATCACCATTAGCGTCTGCTCGGTCAAAGCGATCTTTCTTATTCACTTCGCGCTCAGCCTTTAGCTTGGCCTTGTATTCAGTCACTTCTTCGCGAGTCAAATTACCGTCACTATTTAAATCCATTTTCGCGAACATGGCTTGGCGATGCTGTGCCATTTCCTCTGTACTTACTGTGCCATCACCGTTTAGATCAAATTTTGGATGCTGCTTAGCACCTTCGCCAGCAATTGCCGACATTGCCGCCATAGAAACAATCACACCAAGTATTTTTTGTGCTGTATTCATAATGGATTCTCCCAAGAATCATTGTTAAGAGACCTTTGCGCGATTGTTATTTTGCCCTCTGCCGGCGTCAAAATCGTACTCAATCGGTCATTTATAACTATAAACTCCCTCATTCCGTGCGCTTTTTCCTTGCCAGAGAGCAAAATTCCGGCTCGTGCAAAGGTCTCGTTAAGAATATTACTGCTTTGCTCCGGCCGTTAATGATTAAACACCGCAAGCACAATAATCCTTCGCTCCTGAGCGAAATTATTCCTGGGACGATCTTCAGTCTTATTATTATGTTGTACTGTACTCATAGCGCCATACGCCATTTTCCAAATAACAGCGATTTCGCGGGCCACCGACATTCGGGTCACTATTACTATAGCCAGCGTCGCCACCGTATAGCATGCAGACACAATCGTTGTGCGACGAAATTCTCGGCTCAAAATAGGGAACGTCGCGATCACTGTAAAACCGCTGCGCATCAACTTGGCTAACGCAGGCCGCCAACTCAGTAAGGGTAACCACCGTTGGCGGCATTAGAGCTAGCTCGCCGCAGCGATGCTGCTGTAGGAATTCTTCAGGTGCGCCCCAGCGATAGTCATCCATTTCCTCGCCATCAACAACAATCTCACGGCGATCGCCCTCGGCAAGATAAAACCACGTAGCAAATCGTCGCCCGATCGACGGCGGCGTTGTCCAGTGGGACAAGAACAATAAATTATCAGCAGATAGCGTTAGACCGGCTTCCTCCTGCGTCTCCCTTATAGCGGCAGCTCGCGCCGCCTGTTCGTCAGTTTCCGCACCAATCGCATCTTCAGGATCCACAGTGCCACCTGGGAACACCCAGTGACCACCGCCAACCTTAAGTTGCGTATGTCTGCGTAACAGTAATATTTCTATGCTTTTGTCGCCGTCGCGAACTATCACTACGGTAGCCGCAGCCCTTATATCTGTCGTCATTGATTACAACCCACTACGCTACACCCAAGCTTGATCTAGGCTTGCTATTATTGTTTCTACACTCGGCCGAATACGGAAATTATCCGTTAAATCAACATAGATAATTTTTCCACTTTCATCTGTCACTACTACCGTTGGCAAAACGGTATCTTGTCCATAACCAAGTATACCCAGCGGCACACCGTAGCGGTGAACAATGCCAAGGGTGCGCGCTGCGTTATTGTCTTCATCCATATAGAATGGCATTGAGACGCTAAGTCGCGACTGTTGCTGCGCACTTTTTTCTCTACTTTGCGGGCTGATAAGTGCCAGTTCAATCCCCCGCTCGCGAAGGGTTTCATATTCTTCAGCTAAGTGTGCCAATTGTGACTGGCACATAGGGCACCAATTGCCTCGAAAAAAAACCCACAGTACTTTTTTCCCTAAAAAGCTAGACGTCGAAACCTTCTCCCCTGCTAGCGAGCTCACCGTAAAATCAGCTAAGTACGCACCTTTTTTCAGCAGAACATTGTCGCTTCGATCGAGATAGGTATACCAAAACACATAAACCAATACCCCACCAAGACCAAAAAACAAGGTATAAAATGTAGGTAGAGGTCGCATCTCCACTACCGTTAACAGGGCACCCAGCAAAGCCATTATCACTGGAATTGCGATAAAACGAACCACCCTCGTGTAAGGAAAGGTATATACCAAGCTCATAAAGAGAACTAATGGCCCGACCGCTACCAAAGCGCCTAACCAAGACAAACTAAATCTTGAATCGGTAAATAGCTGGTAAAGGCTTTGAGAAGAAACCGCAATGCATATAAGCAAATAGGGAATTGCGTACCAACGCTTAAGTCGTGATATCAAACCCAAAATCATGAATATCTATCCCTACTGTCCACAAACCCTCTTTGCCATTCACTGTAAAAACGGCTATTTGTGTTCTAGCTTGAAGCTTTACACAATATAAAGACTATTGACCGAAAATTATTGCTATTAAAAAAAACAGCAATAGCCAATAAAAACATTAGGACATAGACTAAAGTTGTATTCAATGACCTAGCTTACGCCTCGGCGTGGCAAAAAACATAACAACGCTAAATATATCAGGTAGTTGTAACTACGAGGTACGGAACGAATGGCAAAACTTTCAGTAATGGATTTAGCTTTTTTTCTAACCGAGACCGACGCGAGCCCCAAACATGTGGGCGGTCTACTTATGTTTCGCAAGCCCGCAAACGCGACCGAAAGTTATGTTGAACAACTGGTTAATGAATACGCAGGCAATATCGACGAGATTCGTGCGCCGTTTAATCAAATTATTCAATTTTCTGCCATTAGCGCCCCTCGTTGGCGATGTGATCTAGATTTCGACATTAACAACCATGTCTTTTATCACCGTATTGAGGGCGAAGATTTTCGTGAAAGCCTTTACGATTTGATCGGAGATTTACACAGCATTCGCATGAATCGCTCACGACCAATGTGGGAGATGCATGTTATTCAAGGCATTGACGACAAACGCTTTGCCATTTATACGAAACTACATCACGCCTACGCCGACGGCGTTACCATGTCGTCATGGCTTGTCAATAGCTTAAGTAAATCTGCCAGAACGAAATCAGTCACACCAATATGGTCGGTATTGCCCCAAAAACGCCTACAAAATACGGCGGACAGCATTTCAATCATGAAAGTATTAAGCCAGCTAGGTGGGCGCTCTGGCGACTATATTAAGGCATTAACCGGACTCACCAAGCTCAGTGCACAGCTCGCTCTAGAAACACTCAACCTAACCAAAAATGCGGTCGCGGTGCCATTTAAGGCGAACAGCTCAACACCGCTAACAGGGCAAGTCAGTGCCGGACGCCAAATAGCCACTGCCGCCGTCGATATGGAGCGCGTGCACCGTCTGCGCAAACTGACTCGCTCCACCCTTAACCATATAGCCCTAACGTGTATCGACGGCGCTCTGCATCGCTACTTGCAGGATTGCGGAACTGATATCAACGAACCGATTACAATTCAGATGCCCGTGAATTTGCGCCAAAGTGGCGATGACAGCTTCGGAAATAAAATCGGCATTGTGCTCGTTGAACTAGCCAGCAAAACCACCGATCCCTACGAAAGACTGAGAGAAATTGGCTTTACCCTACGCAACGTACGATACCAGATCGATGGAGTTCCGCCGGCGTCGGTCATGGCGTATACGGTCCTTCTAGGCGGAGTTTCGCTTATTGGTGAGGCATTGAAGCTCGGCGACGTACTGCCACCACTGGGTAATACCTTAGTTTCCAATGTACCCGGCCCCGCAAAAGCACTGTACTTAAAGGGCGCAAAATTAGAAGAAATGTACCCTATAAGTGCCTTAACGCCGAGCAACCATCTCAATATTACGCTATACAGTTATGATGGCCGCTTGCAGTTTGGCTTGGTTGCAACAACGGCAATGCCGAACCTAGATATTCTCGGTAACTATATACACGATGCATTTGACGACCTTGAAGAGGCCGTCTCTCCATCAGCACTGGCTAAAACCAAAAAATAACAAAGCAACAAAATTCATAACAGTGGAGATACACCATGAGCTATTTTGTCACCGGCGGTACTGGCTTTATAGGCCGTTTTCTCATTGAACGTCTTGCCAAACGCAAAGGTACTATTTATGTATTGGTGCGCAGAGGCTCAAAACAAAAATACAAAGACCTATTAGAAAAAACTGGGCTAAACAGCAACCGCCTGGTAGCAATAAATGGTGATCTATCCAAGCCGCGCTTAGGTATTAGCGCAAAGGATATGGCAACGCTGAAAGGCTCGGTTAAGCACTTTTATCACCTCGCCGCCATTTACGACCTGAAAGCTGACGCCGCCAGCCAAGAAATCGCCAATGTAGACGGCACCAAAAATGCTATCGCTGCCGCTGAAGCAATGAGCGCCAAGTGCTTTCATCTAGCCAGCTCAATTGCAGCGGCAGGTTTATACCGAGGTACTTTTCGAGAGGATATGTTCGAAGAGGCAAAAGGTCTCGAACACGCGTACTTCCGCACCAAGCATGTTTCTGAAGGCCTAGTCCGTAACGAATGTAAAATCCCCTATCGTATCTATCGACCTGCAATGGTTGTCGGTGACTCTAAAACCGGTGAAATTGATAAAATCGACGGTCCTTATTACTTCTTTAAACTTTTGCAAAAGCTCCGCAACCGCATCCCTCAATGGGTACCGCTAATCGGCCTTGAAGGTGGGCAGATGAACATAGTCCCAGTTGACTATGTTGCCGATGCGATGGACTTTTTATCCCATAAGGCTGGGCTCGATGGCCGCTGCTTCCATTTGGTTAATCCTGAATCACAGCAAGTTGGCGAAGTCCTCAATATATTTTCACAAGCCGCCCATGCACCGCGATTTGCACTGCGTATAGATATGCGGATGTTTGCATTTATTCCGGCATCCGTTCTTAATCTTTTAAAAGGTCTGCCGCCGGTTCGCCGCATCATAAATGCGATATTAGCGGACTACCACATTCCACAAGATGCCGTCGGTTTTATGAATATGCCGACTCGATTCGATACGAGGGAAACCCTCAAAGCCTTAAAAGGAAGTGGTATTTCGCCACCGGCCTTAGAAGATTACGCCCACAAAATATGGGACTACTGGGAGCGCAACCTCGACCCCGATCTATTTAAAGACCGCTCATTGCGTGGAAACGTAAAGGATAAGGTAATTGTTATTACCGGCGCTTCTTCGGGGATCGGTAAAGCCGCCGCTATCAAACTTGCCGCTGCCGGTGGCAAGGTCGTTCTCGTGGCGCGCACACTTGAGAAGTTAGAAGAAACGCAAAAAGAAATTGCTGAAAAAGGCGGTACCAGCTACGCCTATAGCTGCGACGTATCAGATTTAGCTTCCTGCGATAAATTAGTCGCGACCTTGTTAGAAAATCATGGCCAAGTGGATGTGCTGGTCAACAATGCAGGGCGCTCAATTCGCCGCTCGCTGGAATTAACGTTTGATCGCTTCCATGACTTTGAACGCACCATGCAGCTAAACTACTTTGGCGCAATCCGCCTAATTATGGGATTGGCACCGTCAATGCTCGAGCGCAAAGCCGGTCACGTCATTAATATTTCATCTATTGCCGTCATCGTCGGAACGTCGCCGCGTTTTTCAGCCTATGCTGCGTCTAAATCTGCACTGGACGCGTTCTCACGCGCGGCTGCAGCGGAATTCTCTGACCGGAATATTGCCTTTACGACTATTAATATGCCACTGGTCAGAACCCCGATGATAGGGCCAACATCAATCTACAACTCCGTGCCCACTTTGTCGCCAGACGAAGCCGCCGATATGATTTGTAATGCCATTATTCGCAGACCTAAACGTATTGCGACCGGCCTTGGTATAACGATGCAAGTACTGAACGCCATTATGCCCAAGGCGGTAGAAATCATCATGAACACGGTTTTCCGCACCTTCCCAGACTCGTCTGCTGCCAAAGGTGACGGCGACGAGAATAAAGCCGAGGTGTCTTCTGAGCAAATGGCACTCGCCGCTGTTCTTAAGGGTATCCACGTCTAACTTCATAGCCCACTATGTAACAAGGGGCCCCAGGCCTCTTGTTACAAGCCCTTCTCTTAGTCACAACTCTCCGCTCACTTTCAGCTAAACAATGATAATCAATTGATTTCTAATGGCCGTAACTTGGCTTAGTCGGTTAGGATTGTCCACTTCACTGAAAATACGACCCGCTAAACGTATTTAGGAGCACTTCATGGTCAGTATGGTCGGATTAGTCGGCGGCCTACTCCTGCTAACGACTCTCGCACTGCGCGGCTGGAATCTGTTTATTGCCGCGCCCATATGCGCACTCATCGTTGGTTTGAGCGGCGGCATTCCGGTATTTCCTGACAACGGGCCAAACGCCTTTGTTACCACATACATGAATGGCTTTGCAGGCTTTGTAAGCGCGTGGTTTTTGATGTTCTTACTTGGCAGCTTGTTCGGCAAATTTATGGAGGACACTGGCACTGCCGACAGCCTCGCGCGCTGAATTATCGGCAAAATAGGAATGAAGCACGCGGTTGCTGCCGTTGTACTCGCCTGCGCGGTATTAACCTACGGTGGCGTAAGCGTTTATGTCGTCGCTTTTTCTGTATACCCGATGGCATTGGGTTTATTTAAAGACGCCAACCTGCCACGACGCTTTATTCCAGGCGCTCTCGCCTTCGGCTCAATCACCTTCACAATGACCACCGCCGGCTCACCCGAAATTCAAAACTGGATTCCCGTTAAATTTTTGCACACTAGCCCTTACGCAGCATGGGAAGTGAGTTTTATTGTCGCGATTTTTATGGCGATCTGCGGTTTTTTCTGGATCAATCGAATGATTCGCAAAGCCGTAGCCAACGGCGAGCACTTCGAGCACCGCGCTAGCGACCCAAATATTCCTGAGCGAGATTATCCTCACCCTATTACAGGCTTACTTCCTTTGCTGGTTGTGCTTAGCGTGTCGTTTTTATTTCACGACTCACTGCAGCAGTACGCGCTAATACTCGCACTACTGGGTGGTTGCATTTGCATCATGCTGATTAATTTTCGGCACTTTCACAATATGAACAAGGCGATAAACGAGTGGACTACCGGCGCACTAATTGCGATCGGCAATACGGCGGCAGTGGTAGGTTTCGGAACGATGGCCAAAGCATCACCCGCCTTTGCGGTAGCAGTTGACGCGATGACGGGCATTCCGGGTAACGAGTTAATTGGTGCCGCCATTGCCGTTACGACTATTGCAGGCCTCACTGGCTCCGCGTCTGGAGGCTTATCAATCGCACTACCCGTACTTGGCCCGCACTACACAGACTTGGGTGTAAACCCAGAACAGTTGCACCGCATTTCGTCCATAGCCTCTGGGGCATTGGATTCCCTGCCACACAATGGCTATATCGTCACTACCGTGAGAGCCATTTGTGGCGAAACTCACAAAAGTGCATATTGGCCAATCGCCGCCCTAACTATTGCTATTCCAACAGCAGGTTTGATTCTGGCCGTGACGCTAATGCAGTTTTTCTAAATTAATAGGCGTACAAGCGCGATACCGCTAGGAGCGGCTTCACACTTTAAAAATTGCGGAATGTAACCATTTTACGAAGGAGGAACAAAAATCAGTGAATACCGCTTATCCATGCCAGCAATAAAGCACCTACCGAGATGGTCGACACCATGATCAACAAAATCCCCAGCAACTTTAGCGGCCGATAAGGTTTACGCTCAACATTGTTATAACCCTGCTTCAAGAAAGCATCTACTTTCGCCTGATCTTCTGGGTACAATTTATTGTGTTCGTTTTCCATCATTCCACCACTAGCGATTAGAAAGCCCGTTGCCCACCTTTATTTAGGCAATAAAAAAGGCGGCACTATTATCTCAAGTTGCCGCCTTATTAACCAGTTTTACCGTGCTTATATCAAATTAAGCGAAAGCTTCCTCGGGAATATCCATTAAGCTGGCACTGCCGTTACGGATTGATTCGCTCAGCCCTTTTGCCTGCGGCAACAGTCTCTGAATAAAGAAACGTGCGGTGTGAAGCTTGGCCTGTCCAAAAGCCTCGCCTTGGTCACTCTCACCGCTCAGCACCGTGCGTGTCATCATCGCCCACATATAAGTATAGAGTGTGAAGCCCATGACATGCAGAAACTCTACCGACGCTGCGCCGATCGCGTTGGCATCGCCCGCCTGCGCCTGCGCCAAAACAAACTCAGACAGCGACTCAAGATTATCAACCGCTTCGTTTAACGGAAGTAAAAACTCATCCATACCGCTCACTGATGCCGCCGACGTCGCAAATTCCCGCATTTCAGCTATCAGGACGTTAAGATTTTGAGCACCGTTTGCTGCAATTTTACGACCCATTAAATCGAGTGCCTGGATGCCGTTGGTGCCTTCGTAAATCTGGCTAATGCGCACGTCACGAACCAACTGCTCCATGCCCCACTCGCGTATATAACCATGGCCGCCAAAAACCTGTTGACCCGCTACGGTGCCTTCAAGGCCTTTATCGGTAAGGAAAGCTTTGGCAATTGGCGTCAATAATTCCACCATACCTTCTGCCTTGGCTTTAACGTCACCGCTACCAAATTTCGACTCATCTAATTGCTTGCCCACATAAACGGCAAATGCACGGCCAGCCTCTACATACGCTTTTTGCGTTAATAGCATGCGACGCACATCGGGGTGCACAATAATCGGATCAGCTGCACCAGCACTATTAACTGGCCCCGACGGAGCACGGCTTTGCAGACGCTCGCGCGCGTATATTGAAGACCACTGATAAGCGGCTTCAGCAGCGCTCAAGCCCTGAATACCCACCGACAGGCGCTCGTAGTTCATCATGGTAAACATACCCTGCAAACCACGGTTTATCTCACCAACAAGGTAACCCTGCGCGCCGTCGAAATTCATTACGCACGTTGCCGACGCATTAATACCCATCTTGTGCTCTATGCTGCCGCAGTGAACACCGTTGTTTTCACCGCTGTTACCGTCATCATCAACTTTCATTTTGGGGACAAGAAATAGGGAAATGCCTTTAGAACCCGCCGGTGCGTCCGGCAACTTAGCCAGCACCAAGTGAATGATATTTTCAGTTAAATCGTGATCGCCGCCAGTAATAAATATTTTGGTACCAGTGATGCTGTAACTGCCATCTGCAAGCGGCTCTGCTTTGGTTCGAATCATCCCAAGATCGGTACCAGCATGGCTTTCCGTTAAGCACATGGCACCAGCCCACTTTCCTGAATACATATTCGGCAAAAACTTTGTTTTCAGCTCGTCAGTTGCATGGCTGGAAATTGCCAGGGCGGCGCCGGATGTGAGGGTTAAATACAAGCCCATCGCGATATTCGAGGAATACAACATTTCTTCAAACAGCAACACCAACATCTTGGGCATTGTTTGCCCGCCGTATTCCGGCGCGCCAGACAAGCCGCCCCAACCGCCTTCAGCCAGCTGTCGAAATGCGCCTGGATACCCCTTTGGTGTAGTCACTACACCGTCAGTCCACTTAACACCTTCTTCGTGCCCCGGCTGACTTAAAGGGGCCACTAAGGACTCATTAATTTTTGCGCCTTCTTCGAGAATTGCATCAGCCAATTCACGATTAACTTCTTCCATCGCGGGCATGGTTTGCCACAAGTTCTCAGCTTTAAAAACTTCGTGCAAAACAAACTGCATATCGCGTAGGGGGGCTTTGTATTCAGGCATAAATGACTCCTTCTAAATAAGCACGACGGCACTGGGCCGTCGCGATTCAATCAAACAAAATTTTTAAAATGCGAAAGCTTCTTCAGGCATCGCCATCACACTATCCGCCCCATTAAGCATGGCAAGTTTGTGTGATTCCGTACGAGGCAATAACCGTTGGTAATAGAATTGCGCTGTTTGAACCTTTGCTTTAAGGAAGGCATCATCAGCGTCGCCATCTAAAGCAACCGAGGCCATACGCGCCCACATATACGCTAACGACACATAGCCAGAATACATTAGGTAGTCCACCGACGCAGCGCCAACTTCATCGGCATTGCTCATGGCTTTCTCACCCAATTTAGCGGTGATGTCTCCCCACTCAGCATTTAACTCAGCCAATTTTTCTACAAATGGCGCCATGCCCGGCTTGTCTTTTTGCTCTTTACAGAACTGATGAATAATCTTAGTAAACACCATCAATTGCTTACCGCCGCTACCCATCACCTTCCGGCCAAGTAGATCTAAAGCCTGGATACCTGTAGTGCCTTCATAGAGCGTAGAAATACGTAAATCGCGGACGATTTGTTCCATTCCCCATTCAGAAATAAAACCGTGACCACCAAACACCTGCATACCGTAATTCGCCGATTCCAAACCCGTTTCAGTAACAAATGCTTTCGCAATTGGGGTCAGCAATTCAGATAGTTCTTCCGCATCGCGACGCGCTTGTTCATCGCCAGAGAAATAGAAGGTATCAACAAGTTGCGCCACCCAGTATATAAACGCACGACTACCTTCAGCGAAGGCCTTTTGCGTTAATAACATACGGCGAACGTCGGCATGAACAATCAAAGGATCGGCAGGACCGTCAGGGTTCTTTGGACCGCTCAGTGAACGCATTTGGAGACGGTCGCGAGCGTATTCTAAAGCGCCTTGAAACGACGCTTCGCCGGCAGACAAACCCTGTAAAGCCGTACCTAGACGAGCCGAGTTCATCATATGGAACATCGCATTCAAGCCGCGATTTTCTTCGCCAACCAAAAACCCTTTAGCGCTGTCAAAGTTCATTACACAGGTCGCAGAGGCCTTTATACCCATTTTGTGCTCAATGCTGCCGCAGTGAACGCCATTGCGCTCGCCAACGTCACCGTTCTCGTCGGGCAGGAATTTAGGAACAACAAATAGGGAAATACCTTTGGTACCTGATGGCGCGCCCTCTACACGAGCCAGCACAAGATGGATAATGTTTTCCATCATGTCGTGCTCGCCACCAGAAATAAATATTTTGGTGCCGGTGACGTTATAACTGCCATCTGCATTCATTTCAGCTTTTGTTCTTAGAAGACCGAGATCTGAACCGCAGTGAGATTCCGTCAAGCACATGGTGCCGCCCCATGTACCGCTGGTCATCTTTTCAAGGTAGGTTTCTTGCAATTCATCGCTGGCATAAACCTCAAGCAAGCGCGCGGCCGACTGTGATAAACCGGTATACATACCCCAAGCCCAACAGGCAGAACTGACCATTTCAGTTACAACCAAGCCCAAGGAATTAGGCAAACCTTGACCACCGAATTGGGGATTAGCGGTCATCGACGGCCAACCGCCTTCGGCATATTGCTGATAGGCCTCTTTAAAACCTTCTGGCGTAGTAACCCCTGACTCAGACCAAGTACAACCCTGTTGGTCACCGACCTGGTTTAAAGGAGAGAGTACATTTTCAGAGAATTTGGCGCCTTCAGAAATAATGGCGTCCATCAAGTCTTCACTAACTTCTTCACGGCTAGCAAGACTGGCAAAGTGTTTGTCGCTGTTAAGTACATCTTTCAGTACAAAATTAATATCGCGAAGTGGAGCTGTATATTGCGGCATGATAATGACCTCATGAACAAAAATCTGGCAGATTGCTACACACCCACCAATGTTGACAGTGACAACTATAGCGATTTTATTACGTCTTGCAAGCTATTTTGGATTCGGATGCGCCTGAGATATTTGGTTCACTTCCGCCAGCGCCGCTATAAAAACATTTAAAATCATAACGTTAGGGATTCAACACAAAAGACCCGAGTGACTGGAGTTACTTAGTCAACAATAGCTTTTTAACAGAGGACATTGCTTCGTATACTGCCATAAAATCTGGAAACAGCGACTCACGCATCCTAAACAAAGCCCTTTTAAAAAGGCCCTTCACCAAGTTATTAATCAATATTTGAAGGTGTTCAGCTGCGCTCGCTCACATCATTGCAGTGACTTCGTCCACCCCACCGCGGTCGGTAATAGCTTTGATCGACTAAGATCAGAGTCACAAAATAGAAACGTCTAAAAACTTGGCGACATTATCGAAACCCCGTTTTTCACCTTTCAAATAGGGCACCACACCAAGGCAGGGTGCGGGAAGCAGGGCTTTTAGCGTTGAGACATTTTCTTCAAAACATGACATATCAGGGTCAATTCGATTTGCCACCCACCCCGCTAAGCGCAAGCCATCCGCCTTTATCGCATCTGCTGTCAGCAGGGCATGACTGATGCAGCCCAATTTCATACCCACCACAAGTACAACCGGAGCTTGCAATTCAACCGCTAAACCAGACAATAACTCGCGACCATTCAATGGCACTCGCCAACCGCCCGCACCCTCAATCAACACAAAATCTGCGCTCTGCATCATCGCACCACGACATAAGCCGGCGAGCTGAGCTACGCTTACCCGCCTCCCAACTTGCTCTGCAGCAATATGTGGCGCTATTGGCGGCTCTAGCAGTACCGGATTAACTTGCTGATAGGACATTTTCTCGGTCATAGCCTCCATTAGCATGACCGCATCTTGGTTTCGCAATCCTTCTGGAGTGCTGTCTGCACCCGCCGCGATCGGTTTAACTGCGAGCGTGCGCAAGCCTTTATTTGCAGCAGCTACAAGCAATCCGCAGCCAATTAAAGTCTTGCCGACGTCAGTGTCAGTACCTGTAATGAAAAAATGACGACTACTCAACATGCTATTTTCCAACCTTGTAAATTTATATCGCTTTAACGTTATTTTGCCCGACCAAATGTTTGCCAAGCTTCACGTAATCTCTCCTGGTTCGCTCGAATATATGCGGGACTCAAACGATCACCGTTAAAATAGCCATTGCGCAGACTGAAGAATTCACTGGGAATAATATTCGGACCAAATACTAAGCGGTTACCCTGCTCACCTAAAATTGTAGTTACATCGTATCGCCAACTAGGCGCCCCCGTCAGCTGAACACCCGCAATCCGCCCAAGATCTTTGCGGGGAGTTAGTGGAATAGTAAAACCAATCCCAGCAAAGGCATTACCCTCTGACTTTTTATATATTAGGTGCAAGCGGGTATCACCTATGTGCTGGGTAAAGTCCACTTTATAACCAGAGTCTTCGTTATAGAACTCCCCAGCGGTAAGATTAATTTCACTATTGGTACGCTGAAAAAAATATCGCCAAGACGCCAAGCGCGCATTCCGCGTGATACTAGGATCGTACTTGTCTTCTAAATCGGAGAGGATCACACGAAAACGATGGCGACCATCACCTGGCTCCCAGCGACTTTCCAGAGTCGCTCCGTCATTAACGGCGAAAAACCGACCATAGGAAATCATAGTGGTAAAGCCGCGCCCCAAACGAAACGTTTGGCTAATCACGCGATCTTTCACACCAGTTGCAACGCGCTGTTCGCGAAAGACACCACCAAAAACGCCATCTTTTGTAAAATCCTGACTCTCTAAAAAAGACCAATCCTTAGTAATATTAAATGCTGCACCCTGCCACAACGGCAGAACTAGGTCCGTCCTCACCGCCAAGGAGTAATCAAACACGCCATACTCTGTTCCCAGAGTGGACGACAGCACCGGCCTTAGCATTACGGTTGGCCGAAACGAGAGATAGTCTTTAACTTCATTCATCGCTGACGCGACAACTCCGCCACCACCACTACGACGACGCAACCTGTTAGTGGGCGCCGCGACCATGATAGATTCCGGAAAACTGCCGCTACCATCCAGAAACTCTCCCCATGCTACTGCTGTTCCACCTAGACCAAATACGGGAATACCGTATTTTTCGAGCTGCAAATAAAACCGATCGCCCGCTGGCAAATTAGTCGCAGCGATACCTATCGCAACCGCCAAGGCATCCATTGCATTATTGTTATAACTCAAGTTTTCAAAGGCGATAATCCATTCTCTGCCATAGCGCTGAATACGCACTTTCTCTAAACTCGCCGCAATAAGATCCCGCTTTAATTGGGCTGCTTTGCCGATCGCTGCGTCTTCTTTTGCGGAACCCACTTGGGATGGGTGAGATTTAGTTTCCAATTTTGGATCAAATCCATATTGCTCTTCACGCACCAATCTCGAAGCCGAAGCAATCTCAGCCCTTGGCTGATCGATCGGCAAGCGACGCTGGTATTTTTGCCCCAAGGGAATTTTTAAATTAACACCGTACCAATCCTGGCGATTGTCGACGCCCTCATTAGCTGAAAGCATCCACAACATCGATGCCTTCCATCCCTGTGGCATTACACCATTCGGCACTGACACACGCACACCACTATTTAGCGAATGACCATCATCCTCAACAATGACACTCAGCCAATCACGCGCAGCATATTCAATGCCGCCAAAAACCCCATCTAGGCGTTGGGTTTTACCTGCGCGACCATCGTATTGCCCATACCCTATAGTCGAACGGAGACTACCGTACTGCCAAGTCGTCACCGCGTACTTAGTATCGAACTCATTGACGGATCCACCAAAGTCTTGCTCGCCAATCGCAAACGAAAATCCATGCAACAGCTCCCAAGGTAACTGCAGTTTAAAATTGAAAGACAAATCAGAGCCGCGAGCCGTCGACCGACCAGCAACATCTCGCCCTACAATTTCAATATGAGGAAAAATTCCGGCAGCGAAATTGAAGTCATTTCCCTGATCATTGAGCTTGCGGTCACGGGAAAAACGCCCGTCAACTTGGTTATCCCATGCCGCAGTGGCGGAACCGTATTCAATCACGGAGGCATCAGGGATATTGAGTAAACCACTCATTCCCTGCATGTTCATATTACCTTGGGCCATCACCGTCATCGGCATAGCGCAGCCTACGAAAAGCGCACGAATATTCCCTTTCAATGAACACCTCAATCTAATTTTTGCAGGCAATCAAATTCCATCAATAGTTTGTATTATAGACGCATAAAAAAGGGCAGCTACTTAGCCACCCTTACAATCTAACAAAGCCCACCAAATTTGCGGATAGCAAACGATCAACGTGAGCAGCGATAGCGACAATTACCCAATTTTTTTACACCGCAAATACCAGACTTGATAAGTTGCTGGCAAATACCCACTTGGCATTCTGAATTTCTCGTAGGCCGAGGTTAATGCCGCAATTCGTCCTCGACTTGTTAAACCGCTTGGTCGTCGACTATTTACATTGTGCGCACCGATATTCTTTAGTTCACGGGTTAACTCAGATAAGCGCTGGTACTCCATTTGCTCACCTACCTCTCGCCACTCCTCCACTTGCAGCCCAGAATATTGAATAGCATCGTCAAGCTCTGATCGCGTCGCGAATTGATTCACGTGGGCATAGGAATCAACCTGACGCCACGACTCGCGCAGCTCGTGCAGTGTTTCTGGCCCCAGCGTGGCAATAACCGCGGTACCTCCGGGCGTTAATACGCGCTCAATCTCGGCGTAAACGGCGGGTAAATTCTCGCACCACTGCAAGGCTAAACTCGAAAAAATTTGCCCTACACTATTATCGGCTAGTGCAAGGTCTTCCGCGTCAGTACACAACCAAGTACTTGCCACTCCACCTGCGTGCTCCTTTGCAAAGGCAAGCATACCTGGCGCAAGATCAGCCGCAATTAACTGTCCCTCGCCCACGTATCGACGTAAGGCGGGCAAGCTGTAGCCAGTTCCACAACCCAAATCAACTAATGAAGCACCCGCCGAGCCGGGCAAGATGGAAAGCAATCTATCGGCAATACGGCGCTGAAGCAGGGCCGCACCATCGTAACTCGAGGCAGCACGACTAAAGGAGCGACCAACGTCGGATTTATCTAATAGGTAAGGCGTGTGCTGATTTAGCAGCCCCTTGTCATTCACAAAATTTAGGAGGATTTCGAGGAACTTCTCTGGCAAAGACAAGAACGGAATATGACCACAACCGCGCATGACCTCACAGTCGTGATTCGGATAGTGCCTCGCAATTAAAGCTGCGCATTCAATCGGCACAATCGCATCATTCGAACCCAGCACATGTAACACCGGAGCTGCCACTGACGTTAAAGCCAAGCGATTATCGATATCACTTAAATACTTAAGCCCCTGCAGTAGGCCGGCTGAATTTTGCTGCGGTGCTAGACGATTCACCACTGCTTGCACTGACTCAGTACGCTTGTCGCCGTGGAGTTGTAGCAAAGCAAAACGCCGAAGGCCCTTTGCCATATTTTTTTCAATAGCCGATTTAAAGTTTAAAAAATCTTCGCGCGGCATCGCCGCCGGCCAGCTGTCATCTGCGACAAATACAGCATTACTTGCCACCGTGATTAACGCACTGACGCGCTCTGGATGGGCCGCAGCGATTGCCGTTGCAAACATACCACCCAGTGACCAACCGCAATAAATAGCCCGCTCAGGAAGCACCGACAGAAGCTGCTCAACAATGGACTTCACGTCGGTATCAACTTGACAGATTTTGCTTCGACCAAAGCCCGGCAAATCAATTAACGTTATATGAAAATGCCGGCGTAAGGCGGGAATGACACTTCGCCAAACGTCCGAGTCGCTAGCCCAGCCATGCAGCAAAACCAGCTCTGCTGCGCCACTGCGGTAGGCCGCAAGATGCTCACGATAAATCACCGGCATAATGTCGCAACACGCAATCCGGCGGGAACCACACGATGTAAAGCCCCAAGCAATACATCAACATCCGCATCCGTGTGCGCCGCAGTAATTGTAATGCGAAGACGAGACTGACCCACCGCCACAGTTGGTGGACGAATGGCGGATACCAAAATACCCTCTGCTTCCAAGTTTGCGCTTATTGCCATGGCGAGGGACTCTTCTCCCACCAACAATGGCTGGATTGCCGTATCCGACGCCATTAAAGGCAGCGCCATTTTTGCGGCGCCACTCTTAAATCGCGTTATCAAGTGCTGTAAATGATCCCGGCGCCAAGATTCGGTTGCCAGCAACTCCAGGCTCGCTACGCTTGCTGCAGCAACCGCCGGCGGCATAGCGGTGGTGTAAATATAGGGGCGGGCAAACTGAATCAAACTTTCAATCAATAACTCGCTACCGGCAATAAAAGCACCATAGCTGCCAATCCCTTTCCCCAAGGTGCCCATCAATATTGGCAACTGCTCTTGATTCAAACCGAATAACTCACTGCTACCAGCGCCTGTCTTACCAAGCACCCCAAAACCGTGGGCGTCATCAGCCATCAAGCATGCATTGTATTTCTGCGCTAACGCGGCTAAGTCAGACAAAGGTGCCATATCGCCATCCATGCTGAACACCGCGTCGACAACTATCAGACGCAGGCCCTCGGCGGGTAGCTTTTGCAGGCGGCGTTCGAGATCTGCTAAATCGTTGTGGCGAAAGCGCTGAAATTTGGCACCACTCAATAACCCAGCATCAAGCAAGGAGGCATGATTTAAACGATCTTCTAAAATATGATCGCCTTTACCTACCAATGCGGTGACGGCACCGAGGTTAGCCATATATCCGGTGGAAAATAACAAAGCGCGATCTCGGCCGGTAATCTCAGCAAGTCGCTCTTCTAGACGATGATGAAGCGCAGAGTGACCGCAGACTAAATGTGATGCGCCACCACCAACACCATACTCACTACTGGCAAGCTGCATTGCCGCGACCAATTGCGAGTGATTCGCTAAACCGAGGTAATCGTTGCTACAGAACAACAGGAAATCGCGGCCATCAACACGCACCCGCGGGCCCTGCGCCGTTTCCAGCACACGGCGTTTTCGATAACGGGATTGTTGGTGGCGCTCTGCAAGCCGACGCTGCAGAGCTTCAGTCATCATGATTGAATCAACCGCCGACGGTTATGCAGTTGCGTCGTAGAAAAAGCGGTCGTTCTGAACCTGCGCTACCGCACCCAGCAATGCCTCACTTTGTGCGTCGTCGTCACGTTCAACATGGCGCTCTTCGGGCTTTATACCTAAACGACCAAACAGCTCCATGTCTTTATTGGCTTTGGGATTCGGTGTGGTCAATAATTTTTCACCGTAGAAAATGGAGTTGGCACCGGCAAAATACGCCAGGGCATGCATTTCCTCGTTCATTGATTCACGACCCGCAGACAGACGCACATGAGATTGCGGCATCATGATCCGCGCCACCGCGATCGTGCGGATAAAATCGAAGGGGTCTAAATCGGCAACATCCGCCATCGGCGTGCCTTCGACCTTCACCAGCATATTGATCGGTACGCTTTCGGGCTGCACTGGCAAGTTCGCTAGCTGCAATAACAACCCGGCGCGATCTTTGATCGACTCACCCATACCGACAATCCCGCCGCTACAAACCTTAATACCGGCGTCCCGCACATTTGCCAAGGTTCCCAAGCGATCTTGATAGGTTCGGGTGGTAATAATGTCACCGTAAAACTCTGGTGAGGTATCGAGGTTATGGTTGTAATAATCCAAGCCGGCATCGGCAAGCTCCGCCGCCTGATCACCGGTCAACATACCCAGCGTCATACAGGTTTCCAAGCCCATCTCTTTCACACCCTTAACCATCGCGGTTACGTAGGGCATATCTTTCTTCTTCGGCGAACGCCACGCAGCGCCCATACAGAAACGAGTGGTACCAGAGGCTTTAGCTGCACGAGCCTCAGCCAGCACTTTTTCAACTTCCATGAGCTTTTCTTTCTCAAGCCCCGTGTCATAGCGGTTACTTTGCGGGCAGTACTTGCAGTCTTCTGGGCAGGCGCCCGTCTTAATAGAAAGTAGTGTGCTCACTTGCACGGTATTAGGATCAAAATTGGCGCGGTGCACCGACTGCGCCTGAAACAACAAATCGTTAAATGGCTGTGCAAATAAAGCTTGAACCTCTTCACTGGTCCAGTCCGTGCGAATTGTCGTTAATGCGGCGGTAGTCATGTTAAAGTCCAGCAAGAAGGTGATGTCATTTTAATTGCCTAATGATAAAGGCTTACAGCAAGCTGTCAACCAGCAGGGATGCTTATGGTTAACAGATTTTTAAGTATCAATTTAAACAAACTGAGCTACCGGGTGGTTTCTGGCCGCTGCATTTTATGCCAAAGCCACAGCCTGCGCGGCCTAGACCTCTGCCAGCACTGCGAAAACGACCTGCCTTGGCTAGCGACTTATTGTGCGCGCTGCGCCCTGCCACTGCCTGAAAATTATCGCGATACACAGTGTGGGCGCTGTTTACGGAAACCGCCGGTGTTCACACACTGCTACTGTGCACTGTCATACGGATTCCCCGTTGATCGCCTAATCGCCGGCTTTAAGCATCAAAATCAACTCCACTATGGCGCGATATTAAGTGCACTGTGGCTAAAGCATTGCCAAGACCAACTAGATGCCGTGCCCGATGCTTTAGTTCCGGTGCCAATGCACTGGCGGCGAAGAATATCACGGGGGTTCAATCAATCTTTACTCATCGCAAAAGACCTGGGTAGCGCACTTAACATCCCTGTCTATCACGCTGTTAGCCACCCCCGTGCCAACCATTCACAGCAGGGCTTAAGCGCTGCAGCGCGCCGTAAAAATCTACGCCAAGCCTTCTCCTTCAACAGCGCCTACGACATTAAAGGCAAACACCTCGCCGTGATTGACGATGTCGTTACAACAACCGCGACAGCCAATACCATGGCCGCTATACTGGCGCGCAACGGCGCTAAGCAAGTCGACATTTGGTGTTTAGCACGCACGCCGTAACACCATACATCGCCGACGGAGGACACAATATGTTTCGCCCACTACTCCGACGCACTGTGCGAGCATCAACGTGAGCCACAATGATTGGCTAGCGGTCGCCCTCACCCTTAAGCTGGCTGGCGTTACCACTCTAATTTTACTCGTCGTAAGCACACCACTGGCGTGGTGGCTTGCCCACACCCGCATTAGAATTAAGCCGGTACTAGAGGCCATCATTGCCCTACCTTTAGTGCTACCACCGACGGTTCTGGGCTTTTATTTACTAATCGCCTTTGCTCCAGACTCCGCCGTAGGCCAGCTATGGCAACTACTCAGCGGCAACACCCTCGCGTTTAGTTTTAGCGCCTTGGTAATTGCTTCTGTCATTTACTCACTGCCTTTTGTCGTGCAGCCACTACAAAGCGGTTTTCAACAACTCCCCAAACCTTTAATTGAAACCGCAGCTAGTCTAGGCGCTGGGCCAATCGATCGCTTCGTTAGCGTTATTTTGCCCCTCTGCCGCAGTAATTTTTTAGTGGCCAGTACCTTAGGGTTTGCTCACACGGTTGGCGAGTTTGGTGTGGTACTCATGATCGGCGGCAATATACCGGGCCAGACCCAAGTCCTATCTATTGCCCTGTACGAACGTGTCGAGTCGCTGCAATACCAAACCGCGCACTGGCTGGCCGGCGGACTTATCGCCTTTTCAGTCATCACCCTGAGTATCGTCTACTTAGCTAACAGCTATCGTGGGCTCACTCCGCTGGCGAAATCTGACGGCGGCACACAATGAGCCTCCTATTATCCCTGCACATGGAACGCGGTGAGTTTTCTCTCAACATAGATACCGCCCTGCCCACCAGCGGTATTACCGCCATTTGCGGTCCAAGTGGCAGCGGTAAAACCACCTTGCTGCGCTGTATTGCTGGGCTAGATATCGCGCCGAATGGCATGGTGCAATTTGCCGGTGACGACTGGCAAACCGAAATGACTATTCTCAAACCCGAGCAGCGCGGCATTGGTATCGTCTTTCAAGACGCGCAGTTGTTTCCACATCTTAAGGTACGCGGAAATTTAGAGTATGCCTTCAAGCGGCGATTCAGTGAGGCGGGACCGTCAATCGAGGAGCTGTGCGACTGGCTAGAAATCACGCAATTACTAGATCGCGCCATTGACAATCTTTCTGGCGGCGAACGCAAACGTGTTGCTATCGCGCGCGCACTGCTGCGCCACCCCCAGCTTCTACTGATGGATGAACCCCTCACCGGTCTACATGATAGTGCACGGGAACAAATGGTCGTCATCCTGCAGCGGCTAGCCAGACATCTCGCCATCCCCATTTTGTATGTGAGCCACAGCTTTCATGAGATTAGCCGACTCGCTGATCACGTTCTACTGATGGAGTCTGGGCAACTCATCGCCGAGGGCGATCTGATCACCCTGAGCACCCGACTCGACCTACCTCTCAGCAAGCAGCAGGGCGCTGGCGCCGTAATCAACGCACAATTGCATGGGCACGATCCGGAATACCAACTCAGCACGCTCACCATTGATACTCAACACCAACTTACTATCAAACAAGTGAGCGCGGAAAGCGGCCAGCAACTGCGCCTATTCGTCGCGGCGAGGGACGTCAGCATTGCGCTAGAGGCCCCTCAGCAAAGCAGTATTATGAATATTCTACCCTGCAAAATTGACACGATTGAACAAGCAACATCACCGCCTTCGAGTGCGCAAGTCACCATTCGCCTACAACTAAACGAGCAATATTTATTAGCCCACATTACCCGTAAATCCTGTGATCGCCTGCAACTACAGCAAGGTCAGCACGTCTTTGCGCAGATAAAAACTGTCGCCTTAATTAATGAATACGGGACTGCAACATGAGCACACTCGAACAAATCGACTTCACCAATCTGAATCCTGATCGAGTCATTGACGCAGTGGAAAGCCTTGGCTATGTCAGCGATCTACGTGTTTTTGCACTCAATAGTTATGAGAATCGCGTCTATCAATTTGGCCTAGACGATCAAGAACCAATCGTCATTAAGTTCTACCGTCCAGAACGCTGGAGTGACGAGCAGATTTTAGAAGAGCACCAATTTACACAGCAGTTAGCAGATACCGACATCCCGGTTATACCACCTTGGCAAAACGCCGCCGGCGACAGTTTATTTCGCTTTGAAGGCTACCGATTCGCCATTTATCCTCGCCGCGGTGGACACGCGCCAGCACTCGACGATATGGACAACCTTTTTCAATTAGGGCGCCTTTTCGGGCGCTTACATCTGGTAGGTGCCAGCACACCATATCAATATCGGCCCAAACTGGATGTGGTCAGTTTTGGCGACGACAGTCGTCGCGATATTTTGACAGATGTAATTCCCGACAGCCTGCGGGAATCTTATGCAACGATTAGCGAAGACCTGCTCCGCCATGTTCGCCAACGGGTCGCTGAAATTAATCCCAGCTATATCCGCACCCACGGCGATGGTCACGTCGGCAATATATTATCGCGCGGCGACGAAACATGGCTGGTGGATTTTGACGACAGTCGCATGGCGCCGGCTATTCAAGATTTATGGATGTTTCTTTCTGGCGAACAAGATAGTCAACAACGCGCCATTATGGAATTGGTGGAAGGCTATCAAGAATTCTATGACTTTAACCCCCGTGAACTAGGGCTCATCGAAGCACTGCGCAGTTTAAGAATCATGCATCATGCAGCGTGGCTAGCACGTCGCTGGCAAGACCCAGCCTTTCCCAAGGCTTTCCCGTGGTTCAATACGGAACGTTACTGGGGCGAACATATCCTGCAATTACGTGAGCAGCTTTCCTTGATGCAAGAACCACCATTACGCCTGCCGTATTAGTCGAGTGGCGCACACCGTCGAGACTTGATCCAGCCCCAGTGTTTACACGTACAACATCAACTGTTACTTTGCCATAACACAAATAACACGATGCGTTAGAGCGTTAATTTTAGCGTCAATACATAAGTAACACCGCCCTGCAGAATCAGGAGCTATAGCAAATCAGGATTCAGTCAAAGCAACAACCGACTGACACAGAGCTATGTGCTGGGCTCAACACACAATAAAAATTCACCCCTTCTTCAGGGGCGGGAGCCAACATGTTTACCATCCGTGTAAACGGTGTAGAACACACCGTCGATGCCAGCGAAGACAAGCCCTTACTCTGGGTGCTCAGAGAAAACCTAAAGCTCACGGGAACGAAATACGGCTGCGGCCAAGCCCTCTGTGGTTCATGTACAGTACACGTCGACGGTCAGCCAACCCGCTCCTGTGTTATGCCCATTAGCGCCGTTGGCAACAAGCAGATTAGGACCATTGAAGATATCAACAATGAGCACATCGGCAGTCTCGTTCAACAAACTTGGCAAACATTAAACGTTCCCCAGTGCGGCTATTGTCAGTCTGGGCAAATTATGGCCGCCACTGCCCTTTTAAAAAATAACGTATCCCCCAGCGATCAAGACATAGATAAAGCGATGTCAGGCAATATTTGTCGATGCGGCACCTACCCCCGCATACGCAAGGCCATTCATAAAATTGCCGCTGAACAATTATAGGGGTTGCTAGAATGACAGAATTAGACAAGATATCGCGCAGAGATTTCATTCGCGTTAGCGTCCTCGCCGGCGGTGGATTACTCGTTGCCTGCGGCGGCGGTGGTTCAAGCTCTCGCAGCAATGACCCCAGTGGCCCGGGCGATAATGGCGGCGGCACACCAGTAACACCTGCCGACGCGTTTCAAGTCGGCGAATTTATGCGAATTAGCACCGACAATAAAATTACCGTATTGGTCGGCGCGAGTGAAATCGGTCAAGGCGCCCTCACCTCCATACCGATGATTGTCGCGGAAGAACTTGACGCCGACTGGAGTCAGGTGACCGCAGAAATGTCGCCGGTCGCCGCTAACTTCAACAATCCTTACTTTCAAAATCTTTTGCAATTCACCGTCGCCAGCTCTGCGATTCGCGGCTATTTTCAAGGTCAGCGCAGCGTCGGCGCAGCGGTGCGCCAAATGTTAATCAATGCCGCGGCGAAACGCTGGGGGGTAGAGGCCGACACCCTGCGTACCGAGGCAAGCTTCGTTATTGACGATATTGGTGGCCGCCGCGCGAGCTATGGTGAACTGTCGAGCGCCGCAGCAGAAGAGCCCATCCCCAACAATCCACCCCTAAAAGACCCCGCTGCCTATCGCATTATCGGTAGCTCACCGCAGCGCCTGGACGCAGCCGACAAAACCAATGGCAGCTTTCGCTACGGTATGGATGTTGATATTCCCAATATGCTCACCGCCGTTATAGCAAGGCCACCACGCTTCAATGGCCAAGCCTTAAATGTCGATGACAACGCTGCACTTGCCGTACCCGGCGTCCGCAGTGTTCACACCATTCTTGGCGGGGTTGCGGTTGTCGCCGACGATTTTTGGTCCGCCGACAAGGGGCGCAAGGCACTTACCGTGCAATGGAACGAGCTACTTGCTGGTCGCACCGACTCAGACACACAGCGCAATGCTTACAATCTCCGCTTAAATCTTCCCGGCCTGCCAATTCGAACCGATGGCCTCGTATTACTTGCACAAACTTTAGCCAGCGAAACACTCAGCGCCGACTATTATTTCCCTTTCATGGCCCACGCGGCGATGGAACCCTTAAATGTGGTGGTCGACTACGACGGCAGCAGCGCTGAAATTTGGACCGGCACTCAATCTGCCACCTTAGACAAAATATTTGCGGGTCTAATACTCGGCTTGCTGCCAGATCAAATTACCTTTCACATGATGCCCTCGGGCGGCGGCTTCGGTCGCAGAGGCAACCCTCTTGCCGATTTCGTTCGCGACGCCTGCGCGGTCGCCAAGGAAGTGCGCCAACCGGTGAAAGTGATATGGACCAGAGAGGACGACATGAAAGGTGGCTTCTATCGCCCCGCGGCTGCGGTCAGAGTCTCCGCCTCCATAGACAGTGCGAATAATATCAGCGCGTGGACGCATCGCTCGGTGACCCAAGACGTTACCGCCTTACTGTATGCTGAAAACCTCCTCGACAGTTTGGCGGATTTCACACTACCACCGCTAAAAGAACTCACCGATTTTGAAACGGGTATGCCCTATAAGATCGACAATGTACTGATGGACGCCCACCTCACCGTCAACCTCTCCATGCCCGCACTGTGGATGCGCTCGGTCAATAAGTTTTCAGACGTGTTTGCGCAGGAAACCTTTATAGACGAGCTCGCTATGAAGGTGGGCAAAAACCCCTATAACTTCCGCCGCGATTTGCTCTCAGAAAAACCTCGCCATCGCGCGGTGCTAGACGCTGTTGCAGACGCCGCCGGCTGGGGATTTAACAATGCCGGTATTAGTCAGGGCATTGCCGTGATGGGACACTGGAATAGCTTTGTAGCGCAGGTAGTCGAGGTTTCTGTATCTGCCAACCGCGAGCTCACCGTTCATCGTGTCGTGAGTGCCGTCGACTGCGGCACCGCTGTAAATCCAGACTTAGTCATTGCGCAGGTTGAGTCCGCCGTTATTTTTGCACTTTCAAGTATTTTATTCGGCGAAATATTACTTGAGGACGGCGTCGTCCAGCAAAGTAATTTTGACGACTACCCCGTATTGCGTATGTATCAAACGCCAGTTATTGAAACCGTTATCGTCAACAGCGGCAATCCAGTAGGTGGAGTTGGTGAACTGGGTGTGCCCTGCGTTGGGCCCGCACTCGCCAATGCCATTTTCGAGGCGACGAATGAACGTATTCGTGAACTGCCACTCACCCGTAGCAATTTTAAAATCGCATAAGCTGGGAGCTGACTATGCCGCCGAATTTTGCCAATACCATCCGCCGGATTGTAAGTTGCTCCCTACTTATCGCCGCAGGCCTCATCAGTAGCCAAGTGGTCGCACAATCACCACTATTTCAGCCACTTTTTGAGGTACTAACCCACCCTAGGTGCCTGAATTGTCATACCAAAACCGACTTTCCTCGCCAGGGAGACGAGCGTCGTCGTCACGCGCAACTAGTGGTCCGCGGCGAAGATAATCACGGTGCGCCAACACTGCAATGCAGCGCCTGTCACCAAGATGAAAATGTCGCCGATGGCGCCGTGCCAGGCGCGCCGCACTGGGCGCTTGCGCCACTAAGTATGGCTTGGGAAGAACTCTCCCCCAGCGAACTTTGCGCAGTATTAAAAGACACTAGCAAAAATGGCAACCGCAACTTAGAGGCCTTATTCAAACACATGAGCGAAGATGAGTTGGTGTTGTGGGGCTGGACACCCGGCGGCGACCGCACCACGCCACCGCTAAGCCAGCCGGCGTTTGTGGAAGCATTAAGGGTGTGGGTTGACGCTGGCGGACCTTGTTAGCAAGGCGCAAATACGCAGCTAAAAAATGGCAAACAGTGCTTTTAAATTCCGCTCGAAGGTTTTTTTCACGGCTTGGTGATGAATTAACTACTTGAGCGGTTTGTCTTTCATATCTCGCAAATTACTGATCACCGACTCTAATGCGCGATCAAACAGGTGATCATCTTCAATAAGCGCAACGGTGTCGTCGAGTAAAGCTGCTTGAAGTTCCTCGCGATTAAGTTCAGCAACCTTAATACCCGAGCGGTTGACAAAAATATACTTGCCGATCCCGTTGATAACCGCAGCTAGTCGACAGCGTAGCATTCGTCCATCATCTTGACGAAAATCAACCCAATTGCCGACTCTCAAGGTTTGAATACGGCTATTAAGGGCGTCCTTATCAGGAGCGCTGCTGTCATAATCTTGAGTATGTGTTGTATTGGAATTCAAAGGAACGGAATAAGCCTTTGGCTCCGGCCAGGAAGAGTCATCACCAAGGCTTTCAGCTAAGGAGGCGTCTAGATCCGCTAAATTTACTTCCTCAGTACTCTCAGCGTTTTCTGTATGGGCAGTATTTGATTCAGCATCGCCAAGATTCTGATGTAAATCAGCCGACGTATTTACCGGCACTGCAGGAGTCTCAACCGCCTGTGGCAGTCGACGAACAACTGCTGCTTTGCGACTAAGCTTAGCAAGATGCAGCCGCTCTAATTGCTCAAACCAACGATCTGTCTCAAATGAATTTAATGACACTCGGGTAAAACCCAAACGTAAGGTTTCCACTAAAACTGGCAGCGCGGCAATCAGCTCGTTGCGGTGACCTTCCTCTTCAGAGGGCAGAACACTCCACAGCAAGCGATCAATCAGTCCAGCGTCTTCACTAAAACGCTCACTATCTTTGCCATGCTGGATATAACTTAGGAACAGCACTTTGCTCCACCCAAGTTGCAGAATCTTGGTAACCACCGGTGGGCAATCAACACCACCCAGCTTGTGCTCCAAAATAGCGGCAATGTACATACGTGCATTTTCGGCAGCTGCTTTGCCGTCTTCCGCATCAACAGTTCTGCGAGCAACCAACTCCGCACGACGCTTTGCCTTTTCATTAAACGCAGAGAAATCTTGATACGCATCGACAAAGACCTGAGTATCTACGCCAAAATCGCGCAAAACGCGCATGACCACTTCTTCGGTTTTTTTGTACAGAGGGTCTCGGTCTACTCCCGCCACTGGCGACCAGCCAATACCGGCACTAACTAAAGCACTTAATAATTTACGCGCAGGATGTTCATCGTGGCTAAAAAAGCCCTTATCTAACATGGCCATTTTCAGCACGGGGATCTGCAGGCGCGCAATCAGTCCTTTTAAAGACTCTGCCAAGCCATCCCCGTCAAGAATAAACTGGAACAAGGCACCGACGAAATTGATTGTATCTTGGTCGCGCTGATAAGACAGTGCCGACACGTCGGTATGGGCAACCCAATTAACCTGTTGCAAGCGGGCGATTAATTTCTGCGCCATCAAGTGGAAATCAGCTTGTCCATCACTACCAGCTGGGGATGCTACATTGAGCTGAGTAAACTGCTCATGCTGCATTTCTTGCAATGCCACCATAAACGAGGGCTTTGACAGCGCGGTTTTAGCTCCAGAGGCATTATATTCTACCTTGCCAATCAAACTATCTAAGGCATCAAATAAGCGCGTCACCATCTCTGTGGATTGCGAGTTATGTTGCGATGCGTTTTGCTCGCTGCCAGCTGGTAGCTCGCTTGTTTCTTTTACCGTCTTAGTCGACGGGTTTGCGGATTTTTTCTCAAGCTGCTCTAGCGGCAAACCCTTCGCATCAAGAATCGGCACGAGCAACTGATAGAGCTCACCATAAGCGGCGACTACATGGGTATCAAACAGCTTAAAGAGAAGTAATTTGGCCTTAATATCGATTTCTAGTGATTTACAGGCAATACCAAACGCCGCTGCGATTTTCGCCGGCCCCATGGGTAACTCTTTGGCCGCCACCACCGGACCGCTTACTACTTGCTGCCAAGCAGTACATAAAATCCACACTTCATGAAGAAAGCGGCGTTCAGCCTTATTTGCCATGCCCTCAAGCGCAACCAGCTCTTCAAGTGCCTCTGACTCCAACAGCTTTAACTTTGCCTGCCCTAGCTCCAGTGATGAGGCAATATGCTCATTCGACACCCTGGCTGCAAACGCATTGATGAACGCTTCCGAAAAACGCTTTTCAATACCCTCGCGATTAACTCTAATTTCTCGCATAGCATCAAAGTACAAATGCTGCTCGCGGGCATTGCTCGCCTCGTCAGCAAGCTCAAATAAGCTATCGTCGACCTCATCTAGAAATACTTCCATCCGCCCTTTTAAGAAGCCACTCGCCTTATCGCGGATAGCCACTAGGGCATCGGGCAATGGCGCTGCCGATACAAGCGGCTCGCGCCGTGTATTCAGATCCACTACTTTGAAGGAAGAATCAGTCATAATTTCCTGTTGTTCTTGTATTGCTTGTTATGGGAAACCGATTGGATAGTAGCATAAGTTATCGTAACTTTTGCTCAACGCCAAGCATCCTATAGTTATACTTTAAAAAGTCTTCACACAACCATTGCTAGAACTACTTACGACGACTGAGAAACCGTCGCTTAAAGGCGCACAATTCGGCCCGTGCTGATAGAATACTCCCCAGCCATCTTTATTCACTAACCCGCTTGGAAATCCACCATGCAATTCTCAGATGCATTGCAGCGCGACATCACGGAAACCGTGCGTTTCGCGCTCGCCGAAGACATTGGTAGCGGCGATATTACCGCCCAGTTAATACCCGCTGATCACAGTGCTAGTGCCCGCATAATCACCCGTGAATCGGCGGTCATTTGCGGGGTAAACTGGGTGAACGAAGTTTTTCAGCAAATTGATAACTCCGTCACAATTACGTGGCATATCGCCGACGGCGACTACGTCGCCGCCGATAGCGTTTTGTTTGAGTTAACTGGGCCAGCCCGCTCGCTACTCACCGGCGAGCGCACCGCGCTCAACTTTTTACAACTGCTCTCCGGCACAGCGACAGTTTGCAAACACTACGCCGATTTAGTCGCCCACACCAATGTTCGCCTGCTAGATACTCGCAAAACCATACCAGGCTTGCGTACGGCGCAAAAATACGCCGTGACCTGTGGCGGCTGCCACAATCATCGAATCGGCCTCTACGACGCCTTTCTGATCAAAGAGAACCACATTGCCGCCTGCGGCGGCATCGCAGCCGCAATCAACGCTGCTCACGATATCGCACCACTAAAACCCGTGGAAGTTGAAGTAGAAAACCTAAGTGAACTCAATACAGCGCTTGAGGCAAACGCTGATATTATCATGCTCGATAATTTTAGCCTCGAGGACATGCGCGAGGGTGTCGCTATCACCGCAGGGCGAGCTAAGCTCGAGGCCTCTGGCAACGTCAGCACCCAAACATTGGCTGCAATTGCAGAGACCGGCGTAGACTTTATTTCAATTGGGGCTTTGACCAAACACGCACAGGCCATCGACTTATCGATGCGCTTTATTTAGCGCTTTAGCACTAACACATCACGCACTAAAGCTGATTTACAGGCGCGCCGTTACTTAAATTCAGGAGATAGGCTTGCTGAAAAATATACTTACGGATAAGGCGAGCAAACTGTTCATTGTGCTTGGCGGCTTTTTTGTCGCCAACGCTATTTTGGCGGAATTGATCGGTGTAAAGATATTCTCTTTAGAGAACAGCCTAGGCATTGCGCCACTGGACCTCAATATTTTGGGCATTGACGGGCTCTCCTTTAACTTAACCACTGGCGTATTACTCTGGCCATTTGTTTTCGTATTAACAGACTTAATTAACGAGTACTACGGTAAGCGAGGGGTTCAGTTACTCTCCTACTTAACCGTCGGACTTATTGTGTACGCCTTTGCCATGGTCTTTGTCGGCATACATCTCACCCCGGCAGATTTTTGGCCGCAGTCGCATATCAACCCCGCACTACCAATGGACGAGCAAGAGATGCTCCGCAGCCAAGTTGGCAATTACGACGCCGCCTTTCGGCTAGTTTTTGGGCAGGGGCTTTGGATTATCATCGGCTCACTCCTTGCATTTTTAGTGGGACAGATTATCGATATAACAGTCTTCCAAAAAGTAAAACAACTCACCGGCGAGAGCATGATATGGCTCCGTGCAACGGGTTCAACCTTGGTCAGTCAACTCATCGATAGTTTTATCGTGTTATTCATCGCCTTTTACATTGGTGCAGACTGGAGCTTGCAATTGGTTTTAGCGATCGGTGTTGTAAATTATATCTACAAGTTTTCGATGGCAATTTTGATGACGCCGCTACTCTATGCAGTGCATTACCTCATCGAGCGCTATTTAGGCGAAGAGCGAGCAGCGACGATGAAACAGGACGCCTTGGTTAACTACTAATATGTCCCGCTTGTGGCCGCAAAACGATATCTTCAACAACAACATTGCGGTCTAAGCGGTAAATATCTAAAAAAGCGCGAGCGACATCTTCCGCGGGCATTAAGCGGTCTTGACCAACACCCGACCCATGCCACGATGGCGAATAAGTTGGGCCAGGGGAAATACAAGAGACCCGAATACCTTCGCCACGCACCTCTTCACGCAGTGCTTTACTAAACCCACTCACCGCGTGTTTAGCCGCGCAATAGGCGGAAACATTGGCGTAGCCCTCAAGCCCAGCAGTCGATGACATATTAAATATATCGCCCTTCTTGTTTTCCAACATACTAGGCAACACCATGCGACTCATAAGAAATGTGCTACGCAAATTCACCGCTATCACGCGGTCGAAATCTACCACCGTCATATCCTGCACAGCTGCGCAATGCCAAGATCCTGCGTTATTAATTAAGACGCTAACATCGCCCATATCCCGCGCTAGCGCCGTGAACAATTCCTCTACTTGCTGCTCATCGCTAACATCAACGGAATAACTGCGAACCTCGACAGCGGCATGACATTCGGCGGCAACCTTATCCAAGGTATCTTTATTTCGCGCAACCAAGGCCAAACGAACAGAAAAGTCTGCGTTTGCAAAACACCGGGCAATAGCGGCACCTATGCCTTGAGACGCACCGCTAATTAAGACTAAAGGGGCTTTTTTCACTTCAGGCATGCTACCTCACACTGGGATAGGCTGTAGGCCTAAAACTGGAGACTTACTCAATAAAGGTTTACAGGGCTGCGCTCAAGTAGTTAAGCAGAACAACCCTCATAATCAAGTAATGAAAGTGATAACTTACATAGATTTGAGCAAGCTTAAATCCACTTGCTTGTCGGCGTGATAGGATGAGCGAACCAGAGGGCCGCTGGCAACGCTTTTAAACCCAAGCTCCTTGGCAATACGACCAAATTCATCGAACTCTTCTGGTGTCACAAATCTCTCCACCGCCAAATGGTCGCGACTGGGCTGTAAATATTGCCCCATCGTTATCATATCAATATCATGCGCGCGCATGTCTTTCATGACTTGAATAAGCTCCTCAGCGGTCTCTCCCAAGCCCAACATCAAGCCTGATTTGGTCAGTACATCGGGGCGACGCTCTTTGTATTTTTTGAGCAGATCCAAAGACCATTGGTAATCCGAACCTGGGCGAATTTTTTTATACAAACTCGGCACCGACTCAAGATTATGGTTAAACACATCTGGCGCTTCTTTTTCTAAAATATCGAGCGCGACGTCCATTCTGCCGCGAAAATCTGGCACTAGAACCTCAATTCGAATCTCCGGGCTACGCGCTCGAGTCTCGCGAATACAGTCGGCAAAATGCTGGGCGCCGCCATCGCGTAAATCATCGCGATCAACAGAGGTTACCACCACGTACTTCAACTTCATTTCGGCAATGGCTTCTGCCAGCTCGCGCGGCTCATTTTCATCTAGGGCATTGGGACGGCCGTGGGCGACATCACAAAATGGGCAGCGACGAGTACAGATTTCACCCATGATCATGAATGTTGCTGTGCCACCACTGAAACACTCACCCAAATTAGGGCAGGCCGCTTCTTCACAAACCGACGCGAGCTTGTGTTTACGAAGTATACTTTTAATACGAGTAACTTCAGGTCCCGTCGACATCTTGACCCGAATCCACGACGGCTTTGCTGGCAACTCAACAGTCGGTATGACTTTAATTGGGATACGCGCTACTTTTTCGGCACCACGTAACTTCTCGCCTTGCACTACTTTTTTAGCTGCGGCTTTAGACACGATGCCAACGGCACCGTCACTTTCAGATTTCATGAAACCCCCAAAGTGTCGGGCAAGCAGTGCTCACTCACTTCCCGACAATGTAAATAGCCCAGTACGCTCGCCAATTCCGCGCTCAGCATACCGGTAAGTTCGTCCTGCGAAGGTAACTCAACATCACTTTGATGGCGAATATCAGTCACCTCCATACCCTGATGACCGCAGGGATTTATACGCTGGAAAACGCTTAGATCCATATCAATATTCAAGCTCAACCCGTGAAACGTACTGCCACGCCTCACCCTTAGGCCCAATTGCGCTATTTTAGCACCATTTTCAACATACACCCCAGGGGCGTCGGGACGAGGATGAGCTGGAATACCCAATTGCGCCAAAACGGCGACAATACTATTTTCTATCGCCGTCACAAGCTCGCGAATTCCCATACCCAATCGACGCAAATCCACCAAAACATAGCCTACTAATTGCCCAGGGCCGTGATAGGTAACCTGCCCGCCTCGGTCTACTTGAACAACAGGAATATCGCCAGGCATCAGGATATGCTCGGCTTTTCCCGCCTGACCTTGGGTAAACACCGGATCATGCTCTACAAACCACAATTCATCAGGACTTTGTGCGTCGCGAACATCGGTGTAGTGCTGCATTGCACGCCATACCGGCTGATAAGATTGGCGACCCAATTTGCGCAGCCATAGCGTATCTGGTCTGCTCATTAGAGAACCATTTTAACCAAACCAGTCGCTTTTAATTCAGCGAATATGGTATCGAGCTGGGGCTTGCCCGTCGCGGTAATGACAACGGTGACCGACAAGAATCGACCTTCACTACTTTCACGCTCGCTAATCTGTGACTCATCGATATCGCCAGCGTTAGCACGCATTATTTCAATCACGCGCTGTCGCAAATTTTGGCCAGCAACGCCAATGACTTTTATGGGGTATTCGCAGGGAAACTCCAATATCGGCTTGCCAGTTTCGGCTTCGCTAGACTCGGTGACCGTAAATTTATTCATAACACAACTCGCGCGGGCTAACCCCGCGCACTATTAACTAATCAGGAAATCAGGTTCACAAAAAACAAAACGATGCTGTCCCAAAGGCGCTTCAAAATACCGCCCTCTTCAACCGCTTGAAGTGCCACAAGTGGAACCCGCAATTTTTCTTCGCCAGCCAAACTAACCACTAATTCGCCGTGTTCTTGGTCAGCAGTAATCGGGGCAATTAGCACTTCATCTACATTTAACTGAGCATCGAGCGCGTCGCTTCTGCCACGAGGGATAGTGATAAATACATCTTGTTGTACACCCAAACCCACTTCTTCACTGTCACCTTTCCAGACTTTTGAACGAGTCAACTCGGTCCCACCAGCATAAAGCTGATGAGTTTCGAAATAACGGAAGCCATAAGATAACAATTTCTGCGTTTCGCGCTCACGGGCTGGGGTACTGCTCGTTCCCATCACCACAGAAATCAGGCGCATGCCCTCGCGCTTTGCAGACGTCACCAAGCAGTACCCTGCCGTTGTGGTGTGGCCGGTTTTTAGACCATCAACAGTGGGATCACTCCACAGCAGACCATTGCGATTACTCTGGCGAATATTGTTAAAAACAAAGTCGGGCTCGCTATAAAGCGCGTATTCATTTTTGTAGGCAATGATTGCCTTGGATAAAATCGCCAAATCGCGAGCTGACATATAGTGCTCTGGATCTGGTAATCCATGTGAATTAACGAAATGACTATTCGTCATTCCCAGTCTCGCCGCGTGCTGGTTCATCATGCTGGCAAACGCATCTTCACTTCCGGCAATATGTTCTGCTACCGCAACGCTGGCGTCATTACCTGAGGAAATGACCACACCTTTGTGCAATTCACCGAGCGGCACTTGTTTACCGACTTCAATCCACATTAAGGATGAGCCATTAAAAATGGGGTTTTGCGCCCATGCATTTTTACTGATGGTCACCATGTCGTCATTGCTGACTTGACCGCGCTCTAACTCGTATGACAAAACATAGCTCGTCATTAACTTAGTCAAACTCGCAGGAGGTATACGCTCATCAGCGTTATGCTCAATTAACACCTCGCCGCTGTTGGCATCCATCAGAAAATAAGCCGATGCGGCCACACTGGGAGGGGCAGGAACCAAATCCGGCTGAGCCAAGGCATTTGTAGACATAACCACTGCCGCCGCTAAGGCCGCAAACACTTGCTTAAACATAAGACCCTTTTTTGTTCTCGTTAACTTTAGGAGTCACCGGCTTCGACCACTAAATGGGAGTCACCGGCCCATTGTTGCTGTAATACTTTTTTTGCCGCCTGCGCAGATGAATAATCTACAAACGGGCCCACTCTGACACGATGCATTGCTGAGCCGCTAATACCACTAGTGGCAATCACGACCGGAAACGTCAAACCAGCGCTTAATTGCTTTTGTAAGGCATTGGCCGAGTCCAATTGAGAAAAGGCGGCCACCTGCAAATAATAACGCGCCGCCTCTCCACTAGCGACCGCATAGCTATTATCCGTATCAATGACCTCAATTTCCACCCGCGCAGTTCCACGCTCCGCATAACCCAGCTTTACTGCTGCGGCATAGGACAAATCAATGATGCGATCTGAGTGAAAGGGTCCGCGGTCATTCACGCGCACAACCGCCGTTTTACCATTGTCTAAATTCGTCACTTTGACATAAACCGGAATAGGCAGTGTGCGATGGGCCGCACTCATTTCGTAGAGGCTGTATGTCTCGCCGTTAGACGTGGCATGACCGTGAAATTTAGTGCCATACCAAGACGCAATACCGCGCTGTTTAAATCCGCGGTATTGTTCAATCAACTGATACTCTTTGCCGTTCACAATATAGGGGCTAATATTCCCGGCGACTCGCAATACTTCATGACGAGGCTGTGCGTCTACAATCGTATTGGGATCCAATTTTTGAAGCGGTGCGCCATCCCTCTCAAACTGGTAGCGGGACTTACCGCTGCCACTGGGCGGCACTTTATTACCGCCAGTTACAACCGGATTTTTCTCGCCTTGCTCAACAGGAGCCAACGGCGCGCACGCCGTCAGTAGCAGTAACGCCGCCACCGCTAAAACACGAAGCGTCAAGGTGTCGTCACCTTTTGCATGTCAGCAGCAATTAGCTCACTTAGCTGGTACGCCGCCATGGCATACATTGCACTGTGATTGTAGCGAGTGATCACATAAAAATTCTGCAAGCCAAGCCAATACTCGTCGCCCTTCTCGCCCTCTAGTTTCATGGCCGTTGCCTTCTGACTAGGCTCGAGCACACGATCACTGCCGATACCGGCCTTATCCAGTTGAGCAAGTGTTTTCTCAGGCTTAAGTCCTGCGTTAAACAAACTTTGATCAACGTCGCCTTTTAACACCGCACTACTCACCACTGGCTGCCCATAACGCCAGCCGTGACGCTTGAAGTAATTTGCGACGCTACCGATGGCATCTACTTTGTTATTTACAATATCAACCTGGCCATCACCGTCGAAATCAACGGCATAAGCGCGGTAGCTACTGGGAATAAACTGGCCGAAGCCCATGGCACCGGCATAGGAGCCCTTCAGGCTAAATGGCTCAAAACCCTGTTCGCGAACCATTAACATGTATTCTTCTAACTGACCGAGAAAGAATGTAGCCCGGCGTGGAAAATCAAAGCCCAAGGTTGCCAATGCATCCACTACGCGGTAGCTACCGGTATTTCGGCCATAGCGGGTTTCAACACCGATAATGCCGACAATCATTGAGGCGGGAACGCCAAATTCCTTTTCAGCGCGAGCCAGTGCCTCGCGATGCTCCGTCCAGAATTCAACCCCCTGAGTGACGCGAGAGTCTTGTATGAAAATATTCCGGTAGCGACCCCAAGTCATAACCGACTCTGCCGGCCGAGACATGGCATCTAATATCGACTGTTTAGGCTCTGCCTGCTTCAAAATGGCCAGCACCCAGTCACGGTCAAAATTATGTTTTTCAACCATGGTTTTAACAAATGCCGCCGCCCCAGGATGACTGCTATAGTCAGCGTGCGCTGCAGTGGAAATTAGAAGCGCAGCAGCCGCGCCACAAAACAACTTTTTAAGGGCGTTTCTTTGCTTATTTTGTATTTTCACGTCATGTCCTATCATTATTGATGCACCAAACGATCATCAGCGCAAATACCCATCAAAATTCCAAACCCCACTAATAATGTTACTAGCGAAGTACCACCTTGGCTAACCAATGGCAGGGGGACACCCACCACAGGGAGTAAACCTGACACCATGCCCATATTTACGAATACATAGACAAAGAAAGTAAGAATAATACTCCCGCCTAATAGACGACCGAAACAATGTTTTGCCTGCGACGCGATCCAAAGTCCTCGACTGATGATCAAGCCATAGAGCAACAATAACAACAATACCCCCCGCAAACCGAATTCTTCAGCTAAAACAGCGATAATGAAATCGGTATGACTTTCCGGCAAAAAATCCAAATGTGACTGGGTTCCTAACATCCAGCCTTTACCGTCAAAACCGCCGGAGCCAATGGCTGTTTTAGACTGAATAATATTCCAACCGGCACCCAATTTATCTAGCTCAGGATTAAGTAGCGTCAAAATTCGTTGGCGCTGGTAATCATGGAGTACGAACTCCCACATCGGATACGCGGCCATGGCAAGCAAGCCCAAACACGACGCAATAAACGTCCAACTGATACCCGCCAAAAACAACACGAAAATACCTGAGGTCGCGATTAGTATTGAGGTGCCCAAATCCGGCTGCATAACAATTAACACCGTGGGCAACAATATCAACAGCAAACTCACCAATGTGTGGCGAATACCTGGCGGCAGGGGATGGATAGACAAATACCATGCAACCGCCATAGGCAAAACTAATTTTGTAATTTCCGATGGCTGAAAGCGAAAGCCGCCCACACCCAGCCAGCGTTGAGCACCTTTAGCACCTACCCCAACAAAGTCCACCGCCAGCAGTAGAATCAAGACCCCGATATAGGCGAAGGGCGCCCAACGCTGCAGTTGATCTGGATGTACCTGTGCAACCAGAATCATGAACACAAAGGCTACCGACAAAAAACGCCCCTGGCGCAACACTGTCGCCATGCTGCCGTCACTCGCACTGTAGAGCACCGTCAAGCCAACGCCACTTAAAATAAGTAATAAAATGAGCAGAGGAATATCAATACGCAAGCGCTGGCTAATACTACGATGGCTAGCCATGCTGCGGCTGTCACCGGGCATTTGCCGCAAAAAATCAGAATTATTCATTTACTTCTGCCCCCGCGACACTATCCAAAACCAGAGCACTACCCTCCGCGCCTGGTACGACGGCCGGCGACGGTCGACCCAATAAATACGCATCTATAACCTTGCGCGCGGCCGGCCCAGCCACGCTGCCGCCATGCTCACCGTTTTCAATAACTACTGCCACCGAAATTTTTGGATCGTCAGCCGGTGCAAAGGCAATAAATAAGGCATGATCACGGTTGCGGGCGTTGATTGCATTTGAATCATATTTTTCGCCCGCGGCGATCCCCACAACTTGAGCTGTTCCACTTTTTGCCGCCATGCGGTAAGTCAATCCCGCCTTTAAACCGCGACCGGTTCCCTGTGAACTATTCACCACCTGCTCCATAGAGCGAGTAATGGCATCCCAGTGCGCACTTGAGACATCTTCAATTTTACCCAAAAGAGGTGCAGCAACAGGCGCATCGCCGACCGACGACAACAGACGGGGTACACGCAACTCCCCTTTCGACGCAAGAACCGACGTCGCAACCGCTAACTGCAGAGGCGTAGTGAGCATAAATCCCTGTCCGATACCGACGTTAACCGTTTCACCAGGATACCAATGCCCACCCCGGCTCGTCTCTTTCCATTGCCGCGAAGGCATCAAACCTGCGCGCTCATTGGTGTTATCGATACCAGTGACATCACCCAGTCCAAAACGAGTGCCAAAGCTGTGCAGGCGATCAATACCCAATTTATAGGCCAGGTCGTAAAAGTACACGTCACATGACTGCACCACAGCTTGTTCTAAATTGACTGAGGCGCCATGCCCCCCGCGTTTCCAGTCGCGATAACGACGGCTGTCGTCGGGCAAGCTAAACCAACCCGGATCGGCAACACGAGTCGCTGGCGTCACAGTCCCGTAATATAAGCCCGCCAAGCCCCATATTGGCTTTATGGTCGACGCAGGAGGATATTGGCCCTGTAAAGCGCGGTTGTAGAGTGGTAAATCAGGATCATTCTGCAATCTATTATAATCTGTCGAACTAATCCCATTCACAAATAGATTGGTATCGTATCCCGGCGCACTTACCATCGCGATGATACCGCCAGTATTAGGCTCCATCGCAACAATCGCGCCGCGCTGCCCCTTTAATGCCTCGTAAGCAACTTCTTGCACATAAGCGTCGACATTTAAGGTGATGTCACCACCCGGCTGCGGGTCATGCCGCTCCAATACCCGGAGAATACGACCATGGGCATTACTTTCCACGTTTTGATAGCCAACGGTGCCGTGCAGCAGTTCTTCATAGTATTTTTCTAGACCGATTTTACCGATGTGGTGAGTACCACTGTAATTTACCGGATCTATAACATCTAATTCACGCTCGCTAATGCGACCAACATAACCCAGCACATGAGCAAACAGCTCCCCCTGCGGATAGTGACGCACCAATTGCGCATCAATCTCCACCCCCGGCACGCGGTGGCGGTTTACTGCGAGCTTGGCGATATCCTCATCACTGACTCGAAATTTCAGAGGCACAGCCTCATAGGGTCGACGGCGACTCAAGCGCTTGCGAAATTGCTCAATATCATCTTCGCTGAGGGGAATAATTTCATTAATAATCGCCAAGGTTTCATCCAGTGACTCCAGACGCTCTTTAACAACCGTCAGGGTATAACTTGGAATATTCTCGGCTAGCAACAAGCCATTGCGATCAAAGATGAGTCCGCGTTTTGGTGCTATGGGTAATAGTTGAATGCGATTGCGATCAGACTGGGTTTTGTAAATAGCGTAGTCTGCAATTTGTAATTGCGAGTAGCGCCAAACCAATACCATCGTCATCGTCATCAAAATTAAAATTGATAAGGTAACCCGGTGACGATAAACGCGACGTTCGTAAAAGGTATTTTTAAGCTGCTGGCGTCGGGGCATATTACTCAGCCATTAGCGATGGTAGGGATGATTATTAAGGATGGTCCACGCCCGATACAATTGCTCGGCAAAAATCACTCGGACCAAGGGGTGCGGCAAGGTCATTGCCGACAGGGACCACTTCTGTCTCGCCAAGCTCAAACAGGTATCACTTAAGCCATCGGGGCCGCCGACTAAAATGCTGACGTTGTCGCCGTCCATTTGCCAATTTCGTAACGCCTCCGACAAACTTTCCGTGCTGACTGGTTTCCCCAGTACATCAAGGGCGATAACACGATCACCGACGGGAATGGCAGCAACCATGGCCTCACCCTCTTGGGCAATTGCACGGCGAATATCGGTGTTTTTGCCCCGTTTAGGCAGAGGCAATTCCTTAACCTCAAAATTAATTTCCGCCGGAAGGCGCTTGCGATACTCAGCGATCCCCTCTTCAACCCAGGCCGGCATTTTAGTGCCGATACAGATCAGACTAACTCTCATCAGTGCCCAGCACAGGTACTTGCCATAAACGCTCAAGGTCATAGAACAAGCGCGCTTCGGGCAGCATTACATGGACAACCACATCACCAAAATCCACCAGCACCCAATCACCGGTATTTTCACCCTCAATACCCAGCGGCACGATCCCGCGCTTCTTTACTTCAACCCAGACATTATTTGCCAGTGACTTTACGTGGCGGTTAGACGTGCCACTGCACACCACCATAAAGTCGGTAACGCCGCTCATCTCACGCACGTCTAAGGTCACAATATCGCGACCTTTTATTTCTTCAAGCGAGTCAATAACCAGCTTCTTTAGTTGTTCAGCATCCATCAAGCAGGAATTCCTATGTCTTTCACTGTGTATAAACCGTGTTCAGCGATATAGTCCGCGACAATGTCGGGAACAAGGTAACGAATCGACCTGCCGGAGGCCAGCCGCTGCCTAATATCTGTTGCCGAAATCGGCAATTGAATTAGACCTAACTCATAAAAACCACCGGCGGTCTTCGCCGTTAAACCACTGGCCTCGACAACCCGTCGCGCCTCAACAAACTCAGTCACTTCTACATTGGCAGCCAAGGGATGCTCTGCGCGGTGCAATAACAATACATTCGCCAAACTGAACAGGGACTGCCAATCCTGCCAGCGGTGCAACTGGTTAAAAGCATCACTGCCCATCACCACGGTTAATGACACCAGGGAACCTAATTCAAGGCGCAAATCACGCAAGGTATCCACGGTGTAAGATGGCCCATCGCGCAATAATTCTCGGCCGTCTGTTTTCAAGCCAGAAACACCGTCTATCGCCGCATCAACCATCGCCAAGCGCTGACGACTTTCTGCGCCGGGCTCACCGCGCAACGGGGGACGATGGCTCGGCAGTAAACGCAATTCGTCGACGCCAAGCGCCTCTTTAATTTCAATCGCCGATCGCAGATGACCATTGTGAATCGGGTCAAACGTGCCGCCAAAAATAGCGACAGAACGCTCTGAGTCAGTGACTTCTATTACTGGCGTCGACATCTCAATCATTTAGACACGTATATGTCCATCGCCCAACACTATATATTTCTGCGAAGTTAGCCCCTCTAAGCCCACTGGCCCACGAGCGTGAATTTTGTCGGTCGAAATTCCAATTTCAGCGCCCAGCCCATACTCAAAACCATCGGCAAAGCGGGTTGAGGCATTGATCATCACCGAGCTGGAATCCACCTCTCTAAGAAAGCGACGACCGCTAGTGTAATTCTCAGTGACGATGGACTCAGTGTGCCCAGAACTAAATTGGGCAATATGGTCCATAGCCTGCTCTAAGCCAGACACCACCCGAATCGATAAAATCGGTGCGAGGTATTCTGTTGCCCAATCCTCATCCGTCGCCTCTGCGGCACCCATTAAAATCTGCCGCGTGCGACGACAGCCGCGCAACTCAACGCCCTTTTCAATCATGGCGTCTGCAATTCTAGGTAATAACTCCTCGGCGCGACTCTCAGCCACCAGCAGTGTTTCCATGGTATTGCAGGTGCCGTAGCGATGGGTTTTCGCGTTCAAGGCAATCGCAAATGCCTTTTCAGCGTCAGCGGCGTCGTCGATATACACATGACATATGCCGTCGAGATGTTTAATCACGGTGACGGTAGCATCGCGGGCAATCCGTTCGATAAGCCCTTTACCGCCTCGTGGCACCACCACATCGACATATTCTGGCATGGTAATTAACTCACCCACCGCAGCGCGGTCGGTTGTCTCTAATACCTGAACCGCCGTCTCTGGCAGACCCGCCGCAGCCAAACCTTCGCGAATGCACGCCGCTAGAGCCTGATTAGAATGAATTGCCTCGGAGCCACCGCGCAAAATTGCCGCATTGCCAGACTTCAAACACAGGCTCGCCGCCTCCAAAGTCACATTGGGGCGCGACTCATAAATAATACCGACAACACCGAGTGGCACCCGCATTTTGCCGACTTGGATTCCGCTGGGCCGATAATTCATATCGCTAATGGCGCCAACGGGATCCGCCAACGCGGCCACCTGGGTCAAGCCTTCAATAATGCCATCGATGCCTTTGTCATTTAACGCCAGCCTATCCATCAGCGCAGGCTCCAAACCATTGGCTTCGCCTGCGGCGAGGTCTTTGGCATTAGCGGCTAGAATCGCTTCGCGATGCGCGTCCACCGCAGTTGCCATAGCCAGGAGGGCGCGATTTTTAACTCCGCTATCCGCTGCCGCAACTGCTCGCGATGCCTGTCGAGCTTGACGCCCCAACTGGCTCATATACTGTTTAATGTCCATCGACTCGGTCTTCTCCACACCTTACGTCACTTAACGCAGGAAATTATTCGCCACTGCCGCCTCGGCATGGTGCCAACAAAAACGACAAGCCCAGCACCGTGATGTCACTGAGGATAAAAAGACGGCTAGTATAACGGATTGGAAATGGTCTCACTATCGACAATATGCCCTGCTTGGCTTAAGGCTAACTGGCCAAGCCGTCGAGAACATCGTGAAGTGCGTCTAAACGCAGCAATGGCTCATCGATACTCAACAATTGATAAGACTGTTCTTCTGGCAGCGGCAGCAATTGGGCGAGGCGATTAGCTAGGGCGCCGGCCTCATCGACGTCGATCTCCATACCCAAACGCTGAACATGGGGGTGTTCGCCCAATTGTTTAAGCAGGTCGTGAAGCTCTTCGCTGCGCGGCGGCAATTGCCTATCTTCCAGCTCCGGCAACCATTCGACATCCCCTATATATAAACCGCTAGGAGCTTGCTTCGCATCGCTGATCCGAAACCGGCGGCCGCCCTCAACGACTACGCCCAGCAAGCCATCGGGGAGTTGATCCCAGTCGGCTATCCTTGCCTCAGTGCCAATCAGCGCCAAACTGGCCGGCTTCTCTCCAGGTGACATTACCTCTTTGCCACCTTCTGGCATCCATACGATGCCGAAACTTCCCTGGGCGCGAAGGGTATCGCGCACCAAATCTAAGTAGCGGCGCTCAAAAATTCGCAGCCCCATCCGACCACCGGGAAAGAGCACGGTACGCAACGGGAATAGCGGCAATTCAGTGCCCTTGAGCGCAGCGGCATTCGCCATTAAGCCTTCGCTCCCGCCTCTGGTCCCAGTGGTTTAAGCAGCAAAATGAGTTTTGGCAACAACAACATCGCTCCCAATAATGCTGCAACCATCGCAAGGCCCGTCAGCAATCCAAAATAAATGCTGGGTGTAAAGTTAGACAGAGCCAAGATTGAAAAACCAAACACAATGATAATCGAGGTGTAATACATCGCCTTACCAATACTGGCGTGACTGCGATACATAGCCGCGAGATAATTTTGATCCTGAGCAAACTCTGCCTTAAAACGGTGAACATAGTGAATGGTGTCATCCACACCAATCCCCACCGTAATAGCCGCAATCGTGATCGTCATCATATCCAGCGGAATACCCGCCAAACCCATACCACCCAAAACCGCGCCCGCTGCCAATAAATTGGGCGTCAAGGCAATAAACGCCATACTTAGGGAACGGAATAACACAACGAACATCGCCAGAATGGCAACAAACACCGCACTCAGGGTCATGATCTGTGAGGTAAACAAGCTTTGCAGCATATTGTTATACAGCACCAACATACCGGTGAGGTGAACCTGCTCAGGCTCAAAACCAAGCTCATCAATTAAGTGCGCGCGAACGTCAGTGAGTAGCTGTTGGCGATGCAAGGTGCGACTGGTTTCTTTCACCCGCACACTAATACGAACCTGATCGACATCAGCGGATAAATACGGATCAACCAATATCGAGGTAATCGACTCGGGGAGCGAGCGCGCTGCCAAGGCCAATTGCAAATCATCAACATTGCCCATCACAATCTGCATAACCTCGTAAAAGGTAGCTAAGGATAAGACCTTACCGGTCTCAGGCAGACTATCTACATAGTCATGGACGGACTGAATTCGCTGCAAGCCAGCAACCGTAAACCATTCGCTTTGCGGTGCGCCACCGCCACCACCAAAGTCGTCGCCACCGAAATCATCGTCAAAGTCGTCGCTAAAGTCATCGGCAAAATCATTACTGAAATCGTCTTCTGCAGCAGGCTTGACCGCCACTGGCTTCGCTTTGGGTAGATCTAAAATAATATCCAGCGGGATGGTGCCACCCAGCTCTGCATCAATCGTCTCCATACCCTGATAAATTTCAGTGGTGTCATGAAAATAGTCAATAAAACGGTTCTCAACTTTTAGCTGCGTAATGCCCCATACACTAAGTAACAGCAAGCCCGCTGACACGACCAAAATCGTCTTACCGAAGTGCTCAGTCGCGGCGGCAAAATAGCGGGTAAAGGTTGCTGAATCGTCTTTACTGCCTTGCTCTGCGCGGGGCTTTAACAACATCAATACGCAGGGCAATACAATAAATGTCATTGCTAACGCAGCAAGTACACCGATCGTCATCATCCAGCCAAAATCAATAACGGGGCGAATGCCGCTAACTACCAGGGACGCAAACGCCACCAAGGTCGTCAACGAGGTATAGATACATGGGCGCAACATCACCCCCACTGTTTCCGACACCAAAGTGAAGCGGTCTGCGTCAGGCTGGGCTATGGCGTACTCGCGGAATCGAACCACTAAGTGAATGGTTATGGACAGGGTGAGGATTAACAACAAGGCGACAAAATTGGCGGAGATTACCGTCAGGCGCCAATCTAAAAAGCTTAGCAACCCCAACATAAACACCACAGTTAAAACGCAGGTCGACAGCGGCAGTAACACCCAGCGCCAGCTGCGGAAAATGGCGACCAGCAGCACAACAATAAACAACAGAATGCCGGCGCCAAACACCCGCAAATCGCTTTTAACAAAGTCGATCATATCGACTGCAATCATGGGTACGCCGCCAAGGAAAACCGTCGCATCGCCGCGATAGTCCTTCACGATATCGCGCGCTTGAGCGACTAGTTCCGCCTGCTGCTCATGCACTTGCGCGGTGTAATCTGCGAAGGTTTCCTCAAGCGTTGCAAGCTCGGCGCGCTCGGCCTCACTTAAGGAGTCGTTTGCCTCTTTCTCCCGCAGCGAATCGCGCTCATTAAGCAGTGCAAAATAACGCTCATCCCGCTCTAAGTTAACCTGTATTGCCGTGGTACTGCCATCGGTACTGGTTAACAGTGACTTGTATATTGGGCTGTTTGCCAACTCCTGCTTTACCAGCTCGATGTCGATATCCGGCGAGCGCAATGTGGGAATCTCACCTGCGGTAACTTGGTTTATCGACACGCGCGGGCTTTGTAAGAGGGGAACATCTAAAATCGAATTCACCGAGGACACATTCGGCAACAGGGCCAAGCGCCCACGCAACTCATCAAGGGTTTTTAACTGCGCTGGCGCAAAGAGATCGCCGTTAGGCTGATAGGTAACAAGTAAAAAATCTTCTGAGCCGTAGCGTTTACTAATCACACGATAGTATTCAAGTGAGGTATCACCCTCTAATACCAAAGCATCCGCCGAGGCGTCCAATTTCATAGATGGAATATATGTCGCCAGCCAAGCAACGCACGCCAGCAACAGCACCATCACCCAGAAAGCATTTTTTAAAACAATGCGTTGATACAATGAAAACAGCACCGCGCCCATGCCAAGCCCTCGATAAACTATATATATTGCCGGATTGGAACTATCCGATTCTTGTGTTAATTAAGTCCGCCACCCTAGCGACGGATAAAACTTGATACTCGATATTATTCACCCCAGCGCGGCACCAACCTTTGCGCCACACCGAGATGATCGAGAATACGTGCCACTACAAAATCTACTAAGTCAGCCACACTTTGCGGCTGCCGATAAAACCCAGGTGACGCCGGCATAATGGTCGCGCCCATCTGGGTAAGACTCAACATGTGCTGCAAATGAATTGCCGACAGCGGCATTTCCCGTGGCACCAGAATGAGCTGGCGACGCTCTTTGAGCGCAACATCCGCCGCGCGTTCAATTAAATTATTGCTTGCACCGCAAGCAATCGCAGACAGTGTACCTGTGCTCGCGGGGCACACCACCATCGACGACGGCGCACCACTGCCAGACGCCACTGGCGCCATCCAATCTTCTGGGCCGTGCACTTTTAGCTGTTCAGGTGTGCAAGAAAAACGTTCGCACAAGTAGCGCTGTAACAGACTGGGACGCGCTGGCAGCGCTTCGTCGGTCTCGGTAGCCACAACCAGTAAGGCGGCTTTCGAGATCATAAAGTGCACTTCGCAGCCAGCAGCAAGTAGACACTCTAGCAAGCGCAAACCATATTGCGCGCCCGACGCACCGGTCATCGCCAGTGTTACGGCCCTCATTCGCCCTGCCCCCAGCGTTGGCGCAAGGCCTTCAAAATCCGCTGGTGTACACCGGAAAACCCACCATTACTCATAATCACCAAATGATCACCATCCTTTAATGACGCGACCAACTCACTCACAGTGCGATCAAGATCCGTGCTTAAACGTGCCGGTGTCGCACTACCTGCTATTACCGAATCTAAGGACCAATCCAAGCCAGGGGGCTGATACCAGATCACCTCGTCGGCACAGCTTGTGGCCGGCGCCAAACGATCTTTATACACTCCCATACGCATAGTATTGGATCGCGGTTCTATCAACGCGACAATCCGCCCCTTAGTCACTCGGCCGCGCAAGCCCTCAAGGGTTGTGGCAATGGCCGTTGGGTGGTGGGCAAAATCATCGTAAACCGCAATGCCGGCGACCGTATCTAACAGCTCCATGCGACGTTTTACCCCGCGAAACTGGCAAAGCGCAGCTATACCGTCTTTTGGCTGAACACCGATATGATGCGCGGCAGCGAGTGCAGCAAGGGCGTTGTTTACATTGTGCTCGCCGGTATGGGACCAGCTAACACGTCCCTGCAAAATCCCGCGATAGAGCACATCGAAACTTGAAAAATCATCGCTAAGTACGTCGGCCTGCCACTCCGCAAGCTGCCCCACATGGCTACTCACGCGTTCAACTTCGCTCCAACAGCCCATCTTTAATACGGCTTCCAGGGCCGGCTCAGCGGCTGGTACAACAATGCGACCAATGGCCGGCACGGTTCTCACTAAGTGATGAAATTGCCGCTGAATCGCCGCCAAATCGTCAAAGATATCAGCGTGATCAAACTCAAGATTATTGAGAATAGCGGTATAAGGACGGTAGTGAACAAACTTTGAACGCTTATCAAAAAAGGCACTGTCGTATTCATCAGCTTCAATGACGAAGAAATCTGAGCCACCCAGGCGGGCAGACAAACCAAAGTCTCCCGGAACGCCACCGATCAAGAAACCCGGCTGAAAACCGCAGTCTTCCAGCACCCACGCCAGCATGCTGCTGGTAGTTGTTTTGCCATGAGTACCCGCGCAAGCCAAGACCCAGCGGCTTTGCAAAATATGATCGCTCAACCATTGCGGGCCAGAGGTATAAGGAATCCCGCGGTTGAGCACGTGCTCTACTGCCGGATTGCCCCGCGACATGGCATTGCCAATAATAACTAAATCGGGCTCGGGAGACAGGTGCGCTGGATCATAGCCTTCCATCAGGGTGATTCCCTGAGACTCCAGCTGTGTACTCATTGGCGGATAAACATTGGCATCCGAGCCGGTAACGGTGTGACCCAATTCTCGGGCGAGGATCGCCAAGCCGCCCATAAACGTACCGCAAATACCCAAAATATGTAGGTGCATAGAATAAAAACGCCACACAGAAAATTCTGTGTGGCATGGTATCACCGCTATCGCGCCAGCTCTACGCTAACGCAATACGAGCTGCGGGCAATTGCAATTAAGCCATGGTGGCCGCGAGCCGATATAAAATGCACTTCCAATAGCTACCTCACATGCAAAACCGGACGATGTAATGATTACAGCGATACCGGGCTTCACTGCACTATCGAGCCAAAGCCAGTTAAACCAAGTATCTACACGACCTTGCAGCAAATGAGGGCCACATCCCAAAACGCACCGACCGCAATTGCTCTACAACACCCATCCAGATACCATTTAGTGCACAAAAGCCTTAATAGATAACACTGCGTAGTTATTTACGACACAAATAATAACTAGACCTTTATTTACACTTGGAGCGGCCATGAAACCTTTAAATATAATTCTAATTAGCACAATGCTGTCTATCGCAAGCAATGCGCACTCCCAAGCTGGATCAACAGGATTAGTAGGAAGCCTGCTGCCCTCAGTAACCGGTCTTGCTAGTCAATCGCTACTCCCCGCAATTAGCTCTCTTTCGGCTGACAATGAACTTATCGGCAGCGTCACCGCAATGGCAAGTGATGTGCTCAACACCACACTCAATACGGCACTCCCATTCCCTGTACAAGGTTTAGACGTGATAATTACAACATTTGACGGATTAACAGGTGATGGACAAGCTCTACAACTCGGCGGCCTGACACCAGTGATTCTTAATCTTGCAGAAACGGCATCCATACCCCTCCTGGGTGGCGCTGTTGAAGGCGGGATTTTTTAACGCTAACAATTACATTGCTGAGTTGGCTTATTGCTCGAACTAGTAATGGAGCAGTAAGCCAACTCTATTGAACAAAACCAAATCAATTCAATTGCACGCGTCAGCGCTTCCCAACCCTGCAGGAACGATTAACCCTAGCAGCACATTTCCGCATGTGTTTAGAAGTTAAGGTTAAAAGTCAGCCACAGCTTTTGAGTATCTACCAGCGTTAAACCACCACCATTAAATGGCGTTGAATCACCGGCACTGTAGTTCGCGTAACGCAGCTCTGCAGAATATGGCCCCCAGCTTTTCGCAATAAAACCACCAAACTCCGAACCCAGGTCGCTATCACCAGATGCATTATCCTGATCAGAACTAAAGTCGTGATAGGCAAGCTGCCAACTCACACCGTAGGCCATTCCTGACACGGTTAAATACGTATCATTGACCCCTTCACTGATATTACCCAAACCTTTGTTTAAGAAATTGTCAGTCCAACCCTGAAATTTAAACAGCGTTGCCAATGGCGTGATAAAAAATCCCTCGTCATCTGCACTCAGGGTCTCGTAACCCACGCCGATCACAAGCGGCGCAACGCTAATATTGGCCTCAGCTAACATATAGTCGGCAGAGTAGTCCGCGGGATTATCACCGGCACTATCTTGGCTGGCGTATTCAAGGTTATAAGCGACCATGCCGGTCTTGCCCTGCCAACGCACGCCATAGGTATCGGTATCCATTCGTTTAAAACCGGCAAAGTTATCGTCAGTTTCAAGCAAGTAGGCATAGCCCGTTAAATTACCCGCCGCAAAGCTGTAGTTAGCATTGAACAAATGCGTGTCCATTTCGGTATCACCCACCGGGCTACTTTCACCAAAAATACGATTCACATTCGAAATATGCGCGTAGTTAAGTTTAAGTTTATCGACGCTGCTATTGGCAAGGGTAAAACCATCATAAGTCTGTTCATTCTGACGCCACGCAACATGACCGACGAAACGATGGTTGTCTAAGGTCAAACGCTGACGACCATATTTAAATTCTGTATCCCAATTTTTATATCCCAAAAACACCTGGTTAACTTCGGTGCCAACTGGATCAGCTATCAAAGGCTCAGCTGTTTTGCCATTGACGCTGTCATTAGCACTACCCGCAAAATTACTCACGTCATCCATTTCAACGAAGCCATAAAAACCTTGATAGTCATCTGTCTTAAAATTTAAGCGTGATCTAATCGTTACTGCACTACCGGTATTATCACCAGCGCTTGTATCTTCTGTGACCGACTCATAACGCATACGCAAATTCAAATGCGCCTCGCCCTTAGTAAATGCTTCGCTAATTGATTCCGCCGCAAACGAAGTTTGTGCGACACATGCCACACAAGAAGCCAATACAGCTGTTGATAAACTATTGTTTTTCAATATACACCTCTTAATAAGTCGCGCTTTTGCGCCATAACGCTGCATGAATCTGCCGATATCGCCAGAAACCACTTAACAGCATCACCGAATTAGCAAAGAGGAGACCAAGATACAAAATCAAGCCAATTAATATTTATATTCTTAAAAATCAACATCTTACATTAAACAAAAAACCATAAAAACAGGATAAAATTCAATAACGAACCAAAATAGAACATACAAGGAAACACGTAAGATCTAAAATAGAGCAAAAATGCACCACTAAACTACATAAATCATTTTCTCAAAGTTACATGTATTTATATTTGCGCACTGCGCGAGAGCAGCCACCAAGCATGTAAAAACCAAGGCACCGACCACCAATACGGTCGCCACAAGATTCTATACAGTGGACGAGAATGTGCTTAGAACACTACGGAGTTAAATTAAAGTAGGCGAAATTTGATTTCCGACGCGAAACGCGACGACAACTGGGGCGTGATATCACATCTAGGGCACCCCTGATTAATTCGGTGATATCTCAAGCTTAGCCACGAGGGGCGGGCCTCTGGCGCACACTGGACTGTGTTGCCATGCCGAAACGTCGGACCGCCGAGTGTCGGACCACATCAAGGACAACCAGCCTTAATCCCGGCAACTGCTCCTGCGTTGCGCTACCTCCTGCATCCATGCAGTCGTTCGCATCGCGCCGGAGTGCCGCACCACTTCCCAGTGCGCGCCAGAGACTCCGTTGAAACATTACCGAATTAATCAGAGGTGCCCTAGAAAGAGGCTAAGGCGAAACGGTCGCAGGATTGGGGTAAAGCAAAAACTAACTATAAAGTTATTATTATAATAAGCGTAATACAAAAATGCTCAGATAGAGGCCATCTACCTGAGCACATAAAACATTCAAACGGCAATCAATTACATCACAATAATCTTTCCCGACATTTTCTCGCCGTGGATTCCGCATATATAAGAATACTCACCCGGCTTATCAAACTCATAGGAAAAGCTTGAGTCGTGCTTAAGCCGCGGGCTACGAACATTTCCAAAGACAATAATATGATTCGAGCCATCGTAATTATTCCATGTCACCGTCGTGCCCGCCTTAACAGTGAGCACCGCTGGCGAAAACCGCATAAAATCGACTATGGAAACCACATTTGGCGCCTGCGTAGCGGAATCAGCGTGTGGCACCGGCGTAGGGCCAGGGCCAGCCACCTTTTTAATACCGCTAGATGCCGAACTAGCGATAACCGTTGGGGCAGCAGGCATCGCTTTTGGACTTGACGGTGCAGGTACTATCAAGCCAGCTGATTTAACAGCCGCAGCATCACTCACATTAACCACACCCTTCATAGATGAATGCAGGCCGCACTGATAAGCATATCTCCCCGGTTTCGAAAATACCTGGCGATAATCATCACCCTTTTTAATACGCGGACTCTCTTTCCCATCAATCAATACTGTATGCGTGGAACCGTCGAGATTTTTCCACACAACATCTTGACCAACACCAACAGTTTTCTCACCAGGGTTAAACTTAAAATTTGCTATTTCAATCCCGGCGGTACGTTCACCTGCCAGTACATCAGAGGAAATTGCCGCCCCCAAAATCATCGTTATCGCAGCTAGCAAGGTACACATACAGTAATATATCTTCATATACACCTCTTAAATCTAGCTCCCCCACGTAACCGGGGAGCAACACGAAAATCAAGAAATTACTTCTTCGACCTAGCACTACGCATACGGCCAGTTCGCCACGTCATCCAAATTCCCGTTATGGAGAGAAACACAGCCGCAATTCCTACAATATTAATGACCGTAGACCCAATCGATCCAAATAATCGGCCGCTGTGCAAATCGATCAGCACCTGCTCAAGCGCTACCGTGGGATGAGCAAAAGGCTCAACATCTGAGATTGCCTCATCCGTTAAATCAACCAAGCGAGACCAAGACACATCATCAGAATTATTAAGCTCATTCCATGTGAGCCCATCTTCTGTGATATAGGTATTTTCACCCTGCAAAGCTAAATACGACGAACCACCTCGTTCTATTAAACCTAGATTACGAATGTGGCCTACGGGCAGCATAAAACCACTTTGCTCCTCAATCACGACGCCCTCTGGCGACAGCAGAGTTAACTTGTCACTTGTTGCAACATACAAGGTTTCGCCAAATGCATTTTTAATATCAACAAAGCCCAACGGCGACGGAATATGCTGGGCTAGCGCAATATCATCCAACACCGTATTCTCGGTAGTTGTGACCAACCAGTGACTGCCAGAGCGGTATCCATTTTCGGGAACTTGGGTATGAAGACCATAGAGCGACATCAATGCCGTGGAATCGACTCGAATAGCATCAAAGCCAAGACTAACGCTCTGATTTAAGAGAACACCACTAAACCCTAGCCAGCCCATAAAAACAAAAGCGAATAAACCAACTCGCTGATGCCACTTACGCAGCAACATTGACACATTCAACTTGGGCTTAGCCACCGATGACCTCACCGAATTCACAACTGACTTCCGCTTCACTGATGTATCGACAAAGGTGGGCGATTCTTGCGCATCAACTCGCACCGCATTCTGATCACGCATAACAACTCCTTACAAGGTTTTTTCATTTACTGCGCAATGAATCCAAAGTAATCGCGGTGCGGGCCATACGCTTCATCATTTCTACCGACAATGTCGCCCCTGTAATATTGTCCACCGGTTTATCTAAGCCCTTTCCCGCAGCCTTCGAGCCATTTATTTGATTGAGGAATGATGGCTCCGCCACTTGCTCACCGCGAGACTCGCGATAAATTAAGACCTTGGCGGAATCGACAACGCCATTATTGATAACAAAGCCACTGGTGGTCGGCACATAACCCTCTTTACCAATATCATCAAAGATCCAAACGGTTCTATCGCCATCTTCCCAATAGCGAACTCGCTGCTGCGGGAATGAGCGATTAAATACTGATGCGATCTCCCTCTGTGAAGCGCTATTGAGTACCAGCAACTTCGGTGAAGGCACATCATTTTTAAAAACATCAGCCAAAAATACTTCAGGGGTTTGAAATGTTTTGTAAAGCTCAAAGGCCACAACTGTCATAGAGCACATTAAGACAAACGCAAAGAGAGCGATAACAGCAAGGTGTCGATAAGGGGCAAAATCAGCGGCATCAATCGATGCCGCCTCGCCCGCTCTTTCAGATTGATTAAGCATGCGATCTCCAATCATAAATTAACGCGTTACAATGGCGTGCTTGTACGGAGCCAAGCCGGCAATCATTAAATTGCATGCTTCATAGGTCAGCTGAATTCGCTCGCAAGCATTGTACGCCGCTTCCACAACCGCATTGAATTGCGTTAGCGTAATACCCAAGTCCGCGTGCGCTGCAGCCATACTCGCGCCCTGGTACTCAACCTCATTACCGCCTAGAACCAATTGCAGTAATTGCGTATTTAAGTAGATTTGCCTCTCAATATTGCCGAACTCGCGAAACACGTGATTGATTCTGTTATCCAGCATAATGTAGTAAAAGAGACTTTCTACCCAGTTGCGCACTCCCTCTGGACCACCAAACTGCTCAAGCGCATCACTGTCTATAGGCGGGTAGGTTTCGGTTTTACCGGTTTGCGAAAAACTAGGACTCGCGGCTAAACAAAGCACAAAGATCATCGCTATAGTACGAAATATCTGTTTCATAATTCACTCCAGAAATTTAAAAAGTATTATCAATTGAACCTAGAAACTAGCTTGCAGTGACATGTAAAAACCATGCTGATCAGGAGTAATAGTGATGTTACCTAACATCGCATATGCCATGGTGATAGATAGGTTTTTGTTTGGGAAAAACGCAACAAAAACATCATACCAATCACTTTCGTGCTGAGTTAATGTTCCTGACACGTTGCCAAGCCCCAATGCTTCTAAGGTAGGCTGTAAACCAGTTAGATCTAAGCCAGCAATTTCAACACTCTCCCCTTCAAGATTGTCCCCATGCTGAGCCCACTCAATACCAATTACAGTATCCTTGCGAAGTAGATAGGCCAACGATATTTCCGGACGAATCTCTTTATCACTGCCATCTGGCCCACCAAAACCCACCAAGCCGGTTTGGTTAGCGGCGGTGTATCGCGCCGTAATATTGATAAGGGTATTAATTGGGAAAAATATCTTCGTAGCAGATATATAGGCTTCCCAGTCTTTGGCTTTATCAGCTTTCAGTGTTTTTAAGAGATCTTCATTCTTATTATTTTTATAAAATCCACCAATCGCAATCTGCGGAATTAGATTATCGGAATCGTAAATTGCTTCGCCAAAGACACGAACCTTAGCGCCGATGGATTCCATCTCAATCGTTGTATTAAAAGGTTCAATACCGGTATTAATCGGCGTACCCGCGAGCGACCCCGTCACACCACCCAAAGTGTCTGCGACTAGCCCGACGGTGTCAAAGGTCGAACCGGTAGTAAGGGCACTAGACGTGTACGACAACTCAAATCTGTCCCAAAAGCCAACCGCAGCTCCTAACGAGTGTAGTGTGTAGTTAGCTAATGGGGCGTAAGTATAATGAAGATCGCCATTGATCCCCTCTTTTGTACCGTAACCGGTTATCGTTGCCCACGGCGTTATACCCCCGCCACCGGCACCGTCAATCATACTGACGCCCCCGGTTGCCAGCACTTTACCGCTGTCATACCAGCCCGCTTGTGATAACCCACTAGCAAGCATTGCTACGACCAGCGCCGCACCTTTACTTACGGGAAATTTAGCTCTTTTTGCTTCTTCCATTTTGATGCTCCTAATCAATAGACAAACCACAATGCATAAATAAATGCCCCGCGTTCTCGCGGAAATTCTCTGTAATGAAAAATCATTATTTGGAAATAATTGGTGATTCCCAGGAATCAAATCCAAGAACTTTAACAACAATTCAGTACATGAAATCCGTCTTTTTAAGGGTGCATGACACAACTAGCAACAGCTGTGCCATAAACAAAACAAGGGAAAACTACAAGAAATAACAAAGAATGGGTGTATCAAAAAAGAGCATTCATCAAGCAACTAATTCATATTAATGCATCATTATAGAACCATATTTTAGCCATATTATAGACATGGCAATATTATGGACATATAACATATAGATCATGTAAAAATTTAGTGCGACTATTTTTATTTAATAATCAAGTAGAATATTCATTATTAAAGCATCTGCACACTTATGCAGCCGAAATGCCACACCCAAGCAAAGCCAATTTTGCACCATCAGCGCGCATATAGGCCAGGTCACACACCATAACAACAACACAAACAAAACTATTTTCTGCGATAATCACCTCGACTAAGTAAAAGGCTTAGTAATTTAATGTATTACCCATCTTTTAAATTATAAAACCATGGGAAACACAAATTTATGGCCGCATATGTAACATTTTTAAAATTACGCACCAACATCTTCCGCTCGAAAACGCACATCTTTACCACACTTGCACAAATCAGATGCATTCATTACTCGGCAACTTTTGTTTTTTCTAAAAATATTCTTCATTTAGTCAAATAAAGACTAAATATGGATACAAAAATAACAAAATTAGACACTCCTAATATGGCACCGTAATTGCTTTTAATTATGAACAAAATACTGTGCATACCAAGAAACGACAAATAGGAGCTGTAATGAAACCACTAAAAGTAATACTACTTGGTGCCGCGATTTCGTTCGCAAGCCAAGCTCATTCTCAAGCAGAACTAACAGGCTTACTTGCTACTGTCCCACTGGGAAGCCTATCATTATCACCGACCGGCGGGGCTGGCTTAACAGCACTACCATCTGGATTGCTGGGGGGCATTGTTCCTAGCATCCTTGATCTCACCAACCAGGCATTGCCCTTAGTAAGTGGCCTATTAAGTAACGACCTAGTTGGCGGTTTAACACCGCTTACCAGCGACTTACTTGGATCATTACTAAGCGGTGGCTTACCACTCACCTTGCAAACCGTTGATGTTGTTCTTCCATTAGTAGATGGACTAACTGCTTCTGGTATTCCGCTACCAACAGCAAGTTTGCTTGGCGGTCTCACGCCCGTCGTTTTAGATCTCACCAACACGGCGGTAATTCCACTACTTGGTGGCGTAGTTGCAGGAGGGATTATTTAACTACCCATGATTTGCGCATTGCGGGGTTAGCTATCAACAGTTGTTTTATCCCCTGAAGCAGCTAGCTAACTTCGCCTTTTTTACCCAATAATATTTTTTCTATTTTCTCGGTACAAAATGCGCCGCTCTGAAGCAAATCTAGACATACCTGGAATACAATTTTGCATTTCAAAGACACACTATGAAGGGAAATATAGCTTCATTTTTAAGAAAACGAACTTGATATTTTTATTCTCTTGAATCTACACGCCAACAATCTATCTAGGTACGTAGCTAATTGGATAACTATCGTAAGAAAATACAGGAACCCCCTTGCTTTCAAATTTTATCTGCTTGACTCGCTGTATGAGTTTTTCTTTTAACTCAGGATTGAAAAAACTCGATGACACAACAGAGCACTCGCTCACAGTTCCATCAGGCTGAATGGTCAAGGATACTACAACCGTACCGGCGCCAATGGTGGAGTCTGAGCGCGCAGCGCGATTGAATATCGCATAAAATGCACTTTTACTACGATCGAAAGCCAATTGTATCTCTTCTAAACTTCGCGTCTTAGGGCCACCTCCACTTCCTGAGACACCAGCGGCAGCGACCCCACTTTGCGACCCTGCAATCAAAACCGCTATTTTTTGCGTATTATGCGCAGCAAGCTCCACTTTTTTGCCTTTATCGCTTACATCTTCGCCGCTAGTAATCGCGCCACCTGATCCATGGGTAGTGACACTAAGTAAATTGGACGTCGATGATTCTGTTCTACTTACAACACTACCCCTATCTCTCAGTACTTGCGGAGACACCAAAGTTATAGCGTTTGTTTCACGCAAGGTCGCGAGCTGTTCGCTGAATGCCATCACGCCACTGGCGGATGCCGCCTTTTTTGCCGCTGCGATATTTCGCTGCGCCGCCTTTTTCTCTGCCGCTGTATCTTCGGCTTTTGCAAGTGTCGACGCCTTTTCTTTAGCTTTGCTTACCGGTTTGTTATCTACCTTTTTGACTTCAACTTTTGGCGGTGCAGGCTTAGGCTTTTCTATCGCAGCCGGAGGTAGGATTTCAAGGTAGAACTCCTGGGGATTTTGCTTTGCAATTTCACTTAATGGATCTACTTTCCAGAATGGCAAACCAATAAGGACCAAGCCGGTAACAAGCAGAACATTCCGCAAAATCTTGCGAAACCGCCGGTCTGCGTCTTCGTGTATTCCCCAGCAGTCGAAACCCAACACTGAATTGCTCGGAACTGAAGTCATTTAGTACTACCTCGCTCTAGCTCCCTTACCGCTAGCGACACCTTACCGAATTGTGCCCCTACACACGTCGCCAGTACTTTCTTAAGAAGAAGATATGGCGTTTTGTGATCGGCGACGATATTTACATCAAGTATCGATGGCTGACCTTGTGGGTCTAGCGCATTGTCCTCAGAATCTTGTGCCCGAGTGCCTAGCATTTCGGCAAGTAAATCCAGGGTTCCAGCATTCTCTGCTAATGCGGCTTCAATACTCATAACGACATCATTATCCACGAGTATGTCTTTATCACTAATAGCAACTGCCACTGTTCGCTTAGCCTGATCCTTTGAGAGCGAGTCGGGCAATTTTAAATTTTGATATTCAGGGATCACCTCAACAACGAGAGCGTTTACAAGAAGATAGAATACAAGAATCGCAAATATATCGATGAGCGAGACAACATTTATCGAGACCTGACGCTTCGTTTGCTTAAGCTTACGAATAACTCGCCGGTCGCTCGCGGTGTAATTCATTTCCCACCTATCTCGCTATCACTAAGACTCACAGCCGCAATATCGCCCATCGATATGGCCGGAAACAATGGCACGCCCGTCGATCCTTCTGCCGCTGACGGGTACATGCGAATACTGTCCATAACTCGTATAATTTGCTCGTATGCAACGGCGTCATCCACCAATAGACTTACCCTCTCCTCAGCGGGGTAATCTGCCTTAATAGTTCTCAGCAATTCCGCCAAAGATGCCGAGTCAACCGTGCCATTTATATGAGCAAAACTTGTTTCGTTTCCAGTTTGCGATATCACAACTTTGTCTTTATGCAATGCTACGGTTAAGTAAAAGTCCTTCTTAGTCTCGAGTGAGCTATTACTCGCAAGTGGAATTGTCAAATTTAAGGTATGTAATTTACTCGCTGAAATTGAAGAGCCCACCAATAGAAAAAACACCAGCACCGCAAACACATCAATCATGGAGACGATATTAAGCTCGCCATCAGCGCGTCCTTTAAGTTTGCGTTGCAAACGTCGTGAGCGGCGCGAACGCCGACATTCACTGTCGTCGAAATCTGGTTCCGCTTGAAATAGTGATGTCATTACCAACTCCTTACTATTACTGGCAAACTAAAGCCAGCCCCACTTACTTAAGATGTACCGCTCCACCGCTACTAAGCACCGACACAAAACGGACACAGGCAGACTCCAGAGTGTTAACTAGTTCTTCGGCCTGGCTTTGCAAATAGGCATGCGCAAATAAACTGGGAATAGCCACCATTAAACCAAAAGCTGTACAACTCATTGCCTCGGAGATACCTGCTGATAATAGATTCGCCTTTTCAACTGGATCGGCGTTGCCGAGCGCACCGAAGGCGCCAATTAAGCCCAATACCGTACCTAGCAAACCAAGCAAGGTTGCGGCATTTGAAAAAGTGGCTAGATAATGGGTTCTGCGCTCAATAGCTGGCAAAATGGAAACCAAGCTATCTTCCGTCGCCATTTCCAACTCACTACGCCGTCTTGCCGTACCAGCCTGCGCCAAACCTTCACTTAAAATGCGGGCAACTGCGACTTTCGAACCATTGACCATCGCCTGCGCCTCTCCCAAATCGTCGCTTCCCAGCAAGGGAGACACCCGCGCCCACAAGCGTCGATTTTCCCGCAGTGACCTGCCAAGAAAAACAAACCGCTCAATGCTAATAGCCACGGACAGCGCCAAAACCAACGCAATAGGGTACATAAAATGTCCGCCATCATTAAAGAACTCCACAAACTTCGTTATGGCTTCCATATACTGCCCTCACCTAAAATTAAAAAATTAAGATAACTACCAATTATTTCTCTGCAATCGCCAAATTTGGTAGTCACGCCGCGCCTGATCCCACTCCGCCATTTTCCGGAATTCACCGACATCGATCTGTTCAATATTTTCGCTCAGCAAGCGGGGTGGTCGATCGATATCGCTTACTTGCTCGTTACTCCACGGCATCAGATAAAGGCCAACCGCAGCGGCTGCATCGCCGTGAACAGTCATTCCCATGCTGACATTGTTCACTTCTCGGTCGGCGTCACCCGCGGCCAACCCTGAAGTGCATAGCAGCATTAAGCCTGTCAAAGAGATTTTGGCTGTCATTTACTTAACTCGGCATTTGATGCTACATAATTTGAGCTTTCTTCAAGATTACGTATCCACGCGGCAACAAGGGTACTCTCCCCATTGGTGTGCGATTGATATATTCGGTAGTGTTCAAGGGCATCCTTAGGACGCCGCATATTCGCTTCGTAAAGCATTGCAATATTTAGGTGCGCTTCCGCATAACGAGGATCAATTGCAATTGCACGCAAATACCATTTTTCCGCCGACGAATAGTCCTTTCTGACTGCACGCAAATATCCCAGCCAATTCATTGCGATGGTATTATTAGATTGACACCGCAAGGCCTCATTAAAGTATGCTTCGGCCTTTACATAATCCCGCTGCTCCGCGGAGATGATGCCTAAATTTGTCCATGGGCCACTGTAATTTGGCACCTTTTCAGTGAGCGCCTCAAAGGCTGCCTTTGCAGACACCACATCGCCTGACTGCATTGTCGCGACGGCCTTTTTAAATTCGGTGGAATATCTTGAGCTCGGCCTATCACTGCGCACCACTGAATTTGAGTTTGCGCACGCGAGTAACAAAGTAGTTAGGTACACGATACAAATGCACTTAGTATAAGGAATCATAGACCTTCTCAAGTTTTGGCTGCTTACCATATTTCGCCGGTGCCAACTCAGCCAAAGCGATCACGCTTTTTCTAACACCAGGCGTCCACACCCCCTCATCTATCAAATCCATATTGGACTTATATTCAGCTATGGCCTTTTCTTCAAAGGGGTAGGCCTGTTCTTCCAGTAAAATCAGGTACTGCTCACGGACGTCGTCGTCCATTTTCTTGGGTATCTCAGATTCAAGTAGGGCCATCGCAAACTTTCTGTACAATTCACCCAATTCATAGTTCGCCAAGGTCGTGATATCAGAAAATCCAAATGACGACGACTTCACAAGTGACCCAATGGCTTTTTCCATTGCGGCCTGTCTCCGCGGCAGACTTTTCTCAATGGGTAGCGATAAGGAAATTGAATTTGCTAAATCGACATCGGCCATCGCCAGCTTATAACTTGCATCAGCAGCCATTAATTGGGATTTTGAATTTTTCTCTCGGGATGCCGCATCTGCAGCGACAATATCTCGCAACCACTTTGTTTGCGACGTGGAATTAATCGCGTACAACTCTGAAAGGGCAAAGCGTGCACTCTGTGCATCTTCTAAAGGGAGTGGATAGCTGCGCAAGTAGGCGCTCAATACTCTCGCGCCATCATCTCGTTGGCCAGCCGATATATAAAGATTGCCGGCGCTTAACTGCGCCGTGCGCCGCAGATCTGCAGAGGCAATTGTAATCCTGGATATTCGCTCATAAGTTCGAGCGGCCCTTATGGGATCTGCTGCCTTTTGATAGGCGGCCGCCAACATTTTCTCTGCATCAACCAACATATTGTGGCCGCTAAACTCTTTAGAGAAGCGCTCTAGCAACGACGCACTTTGCAACCAGTCCTTGGCTTCAAATAGCTGTCCGGCGGCATTAAACGTGGCTTCCGCTGCCAGCCCTTTATCCACGGACAAATGTGCCGAGCGTTGGAACAATTCAGCGGCCAAGCGAGGCTGTCCATTTTGTTTAGCAAGCTCGGCCTGGCGGAAAACAGATATAGTCAGCCTACTCTTAGCAGTACGCTTTAGCTCATTATCCCCGCCATCCATCAGTGGCAGCAAAGCCGTATAGTAATTCTCAGACTGCGTATAATCTTTAAGTGCGAAATATGAATCCGCAAGCAGACCTAAGGCCTTGCTGTGCAATTTTTCATCAGACCAATTGTTTGCACTGATGAGCGGCAAACAAATCTCAACCACTTCGCTAAAGGCCGCCAACTGATAATGGTCTTCCGCCGCCGCGAGCAACACCGACGACCGCTGCTTGTGATCCGGGAAGCGATTGGCAAACTCTGCGATAGCATTAAACACCTTAATTCGGGTATCGCCGAGATCCGACTCACTGGCCTGATTCTCTTGTAAACTGCGATACCACTGCCGATAAGATTTGACTTGGGCCAATGCAGAATCCCCCGCCCGCTCGGGGTTAGCGTATTCATAGGCTAATTTTCCGTACTGAAGCGCCGCTTCGTCGAAACGTTCGGATTCATAAAGGGCATCGGCATAATGCCCGACCACGTCTTCGAGGTTTTCGTCCTCCGGAAATGACGTAATAATCGCGAGGTAGCGTTCAGCGACGTCAGAAAAATGCTGCTTGAATGGTTCATCATTTGTCTTAGCAAGCTGCTGTGCCTGTGCATGCCTATACGTGACCACATCTTGCATATATCGACGAATTAATCGGCGGTGATCACCGGACACGCCCTCCGCCTGCCATAGGGCGCTGCCAGGCCCATATGTACCGATATATTGCTCCTGCGCCGTCACCGCAAGTTCATTAAACCCACCGCCCCGATATGAGGCTATACCTCGTTCGCTAAACTGCTGCGCCAAAATATGACGAGGATTCAATCTAGCAAATGACTCATACACGCTAGCTGCGTCTGTATAGCGCTTTTCGCGCGAATATATCTCAGCAAGCTCTCGATAAATGACGGGGGAATAGAATTGATTCGGCTTAGCTGCGAAATAGTCATTAATTCCATCGGCCCTAGCTAACTTTGAAAATGCTGTACTCATTCCACGAACAGCGTCTCTAACTAACTCCGCCTTGTCGTTTGGCGCAAAAGCCAGTAGGCCGGCTAAATCTCTAATCTCGGACTGAATCTTTAGGGCGTCTAGTATCTTGGCGAAGGCAGACACAGAGGCGCTGTAATCGTCCAACTGGTAGTAAGTCCACGCTTGCTTATATTGCGCCAGCCACCAATATTGCGCGCTTGAATCCTTCGCGGTGATACGCTGATATTCAACAATCGCTTCTGAATAGCGTTTATATAAGTAGAGCATTTCTGCCGCCCTAAAAGACGATTCATAAACGCGCTTCGACTCTGGGAATTCACGGCTTAAACGCCTGAGCGTATCTATAGAACTATCTTGCAGTTCACTTAAATCATAGGCCCTCGCCATTTGATAAAGCACATAATCTGCCGCACTATAATTTGGATATTCACTTAGCAGTTGTGAATACAACGTGATCGCAGTCTTTAGCTCCTGATTTTTGCTGGCATCTCCATTAATCGACGCCCCAGAGTGACTCAACTCGCCGTCGATAAACTCAACTCTTAAATCCGCGGCGCGACGCATCGCCTCAGCGCGGATAGCCGGCGCGGCACTAGCGCCAATAACCCGCTCGTAATGCTCTATCGCGGCTAGCCGTGCTCGCTCTCTAGCTTTCGCCGCATTTGAAATTTGCTGCTTTGGCGTTGTCGTTAAAATGAGACGGTCTGGATTCTGTGCATTCCTGTCGAGAAGCTCGCCGATCGTCTGCTTGTCACCTTCTATCGCCCAGCAAAGCTGCCACGCACCGCACAAAGCAAATAGCAGCAGCGGCATTTTCACCCTGCGTCGCCCTAGCCTGCGTGCACTTACCTCAGTGTTAAATATCATGATTCGTTTTCACTCCACATGACACTCGACAAGCTTTGACGCAGGCGCTCATAGTTACGCGCCAAGGCAAATTCCGCTTCCGCAGAATAAGCTTCCGTGCGATTACGATGCTCCATCACCCGCTTAAGCGCTAACTGCTCAATGACAGATGACCAATGCGCGCGGTGCTGTTCTATTTTGGCTAATAAAGCCCTAGCAGCGGCTTGCTCCTCGCGAAGCGCACTAGCCGCTTCGGCGCCGCCGGCTAACACACTCTCTAAGCGCATATGAATACGATCTAACTGACGAAATTCGTCAAGGGCCTCTCTAAATCCGGGGGTATCTAACAAGATACTTATGTATCCCCCAAGTCTGCTGGCAGTTAAATCACTCAGCCAGATTTCCCAGCCATTATCCTGATTGGCGTCGGCCGCCTGAATACTTTTGATCAAGCCGCCGCTGCGTATATCTTTTTCGATAGTGACTAGATCGGAAGTGGCGCGCTTTAAACGCCCAACTGCGGAAATGTAATACTGCTCTGATCTAGCTTGCTGACCGTCCCAATGAAGCATTAAATAGGGAATAATGAGAATGACCTCTTGCACCGCAGGATCCAAGGGATCGCGACTAATCAACTCCATCCAGGGCACCATTGCGGCCCGCAGATCTTTCTCCTTTTCACCTTTCGCTACGGCCCAGGCACGACGAAACGGCGCGTCTCGACGAGACCATGCTAGCTCGTCATCCGAACCCGACCACAGATAATAATCTGCAGCGGTATCAGAAGAGTTACGCAGTGAATTTTCATTTTTTTCCAACCCTGCATTTGGGCTCAACAAGGCCCAACCCAAACCAACCAATGCCCTATTAGCGTAGATACTCAAGCGTCTTACTTGGCGAAAATAATTGATAGCGCCGCGCTGATCACCCGTCTCTAATAAATAATATCCCAGCGTTAAATTAGTTCTGTCTTTTAATAATTTCTCATCATTCTCTAGATATTCCCCAGTAGAAATCTCACTAAGTAATTTCACCCCATCTAATGGAGTGCTGGATTGAAGCAAACTCAGTCCATGATTGTATTTCGTATAAATTGGCGATTCTTCACGGTGACCATTTCCAGTCACACGATAGGTAAAGCTGCCCGCCTCCAGCATTTTTGCATCAAGACCTAGCTCAATCACCGCAGTATCAATTGCGGCATTTAAATCCGCTGAGTCGGATAAGCCCGCACCCTGCATTTGCGCGACCGACAGTCCCGCCAACGCCTCAAACGGCCGATGTGTATGCGCATAAAAATAGGATGCTCGCAATCTGGGATCTTGAGAAATTGCCGGCGAATCGTCATCGGCATAAATCGATGGACTAGCGAAAGCAATGGCAAGTGCGATGAAAATAGCTATTTTCATAAGCTAAGCCGCCAATCTCGAACTACAATATCGGCATTGCCCAGCATTTTCTTCATACCTTCGCTGACCAGCTCAAACTCAATATGGGTTTCGTCTTCGACATTTACCTGCTGTTCTATACTAGGGAAAATTCGATCTACATTTGGACCGGCACCACGCGCTAGCGCGACAATTTCTGCTCTAATACGATGGCTGCCAGAAGCTAAATTCGCAGTGGTAATTTCGTGCGCGCCGCCCTCCAACAAAACACTGGATTCTATTTCGCTATAGACGTAGCGAATCGGCGCGTTTTCGTCGATTTGAATTTTAGCCGCTTGAATAATAAAATCGTCGGCGCGATTGCCGACATAAATATGAACACGGTGATGATCTGAAAATGACGCGTCCTCAGACATCTTAAGCGTCGTATAAATATTTAAAGCTTGCGCCTTTATCTTTGGCAACTCGGTGTCGTCAGCATGCAAATATACTGACTTTAAAATCAATACAAGCAAAACTGAAGTTAGTATTTTTTTTAATGAAAAATACGCCATGACTTCGCCACCAGATAATCAAAATATCCATTTTCTATCAAATAAATTCGAAGTAAAAACCAACTGCAAATTAATCATTGCAAGAGGCGCGCCAAAGACTTTGCTTTCCGCCTATTTATCGGCTGAGCAAATATTCCGGCATTTTCATAAAGAAAAAGTGTGAGCTAAACCACAAAATCTGCGTACTGACTAGCACCAGGGAAGGAATAGAATTACAAAATTTGCCCAAATAGCTGGCAAACGCACCACGCTAGGACACATCTTTTTATTAGACGGAATTAGCTACGCACCACAAATACACATAATTAGCATACTGTCACACGCTCATTTGCGCTCGACAAACTAGTATTAACACCACTCAGCGCAGCAAACTCCACAACAGGCACAAAAACAAAAACAGCGATATGCCCTGCCAGGTCCGCAGGGGATTGCGGGTGAGCAAGGGCTTAAATTCATCTTTCATGAACTCGGTGTTTGGGTGTTCTAAATCGTAAACAAACTCAGAGACGTCGCTGTAACGCAGCTCAGGGCTAATACTCAGCGCACGACTCAATGCTGCATCCAGCCAGATCGGAACATGCGGATTGTATCGACACGCCGATACATACTCTACTCGCGAAAATGCCACGGTGGTCGTGCAATGCTGTAAACGACCCTGATACGGCTGTTGCCCCGTTAGCATTTCAAAAACAATGACCGCCAGCGAAAATTGATCGGCCCTGCCGCTCGGCCGCCGGCCCAGGACGTGCTCTGGCGCAGAGTATTGGGCGGTACCCAGAACGATATCGCGCTCGATGGGAACGGCGATTTCTGCCAAACCCGCGACATAACAGGAGCCAAAATCGATGATTTTGATTTTTCCGTCTTCGCCCACCAGAATATTGTCCGGCTTTATATCCTGATGAAACGTTTCTCGACGATGCATAGCCTGCAAACCTTTTGCCACCGGCACAATGATATCCAGCATGTTTTGCGTTGCCGGCTTAGGATTTTTTAGCATCCACTGACCCAGGGTTAATCCCGGTGAATAGTCAGACAAATAATATAGATAGCTAGGTGTTTTTGGCGGCTCAATAACATCGATAACATATTCGCTTTGTATTCGCCGCCCTATCCAGCTCTCCAATATGAAGCGCTCAATATAAGCAGGATCGTCATTAAAGTTTGCAGATGGCGTTTTCATCACGTAGTGACGATTTGCGATTCCATCAAATACTTTATAAAGCTGACTGCGAGGGCTGGCATGGATCTCCTCTTCGATAACCAATCCATCGACTACCATTCCCGCACTTAGTGGCGGCGGAAATGGTAGCGCCGTTAACTTACGGTATACGTCGCCAGCATCCTCTAAGGGCAGAGCATCTACCTTGAGCAGCTGACAACTTAAATTGTCGTCGCTGCCTGCGGCCAAGGCCTCATCTATTAAAAGCTGGCTAGCCGTCTGAAGATCCCCAGCACATTCGCTAATTAGCGCCTGCATTCGCGAACCGCTAAGAACGTCGTGAACACCATCTGTCGTCAACAAGAAAATATCGTTCACAGCGACGTCAGCAGCGCGATAATCTACGTCTAAATTAATATCTAAGCCCATTGCGCGGGTTAGGTAAGAACGCCCACGACCGACGGGCATAGCGTGATCCCGAGTAAGCTGTTCTAGAAAGCCATCCCTCAAACGATAAATTCGGCTATCGCCAACATGAAACAAATGTGCCGTTTGGGATTTAAAGATTGCGATACTTAACGTGGACACATAACCTTTTTCAGCCTGTAAATAATGCTGGCCCTGCCCATACAACCAACGATTTAACGCATTTAGTATTTGCTGCGCAGACCGCTTAACAGACCACGAATCAGGAGTAGAATAATAGTCGCTTAAAAAGCTTGTCACACAGGTTTCCGCGGCCTCTTTACCGGCCTCCGCCGCAGACACACCGTCGGCAATAACTGCGACGGCGCCCTTGGTCGTAAGCTGATCATCAACCGGCATACGAATGCCAAGGCTATCTTCATTCACAGCTTTTTGCCCAGCACTGCTGTGCTGGGCAATGGACAATTTTAAACCGCCATCGAAATGCATCGGAGGGATTCCAGAAACTAAAGCCTAGATCGCACTTTAGCTTACTTCGATCAGCGCAACACTACCGTCTTCATGTAACTCTGCAGTATGCCCCTGGGGCTCCTCGAGAAATTGCACCGCCACAAACACCACCGCCGCGCAGGCTGCGATAACCATAAAGAAGTTGGCATTACTCACAAACGACAACACCGTTAAGAAGATAACCGCGCCGACATTACCATAAGCACCTGTCATGCCTGCAATTTGACCGGTCATGCTGCGCTTGACTAACGGTACTATCGCAAACACCGCCCCCTCACCCGCCTGAACAAAGAAAGAACAGCACATGGTTGCGACCACGGCCAACCAAACAGACCAAGCCGACTCAATCTGACTCAACACCATATAGCCCACAGCCAAGCCAGCAACCAAAATAGACAATGATTTACGGCGTCCAAATTTATCAGACAAATAACCACCGCCGGGACGAGCCGCCAAATTCATAAAGGCAAAGCCAGACGCCAGCAAACCGGCCTCAACCGCGCTCAAGGTAAAGGTGTCCATAAAGAACAGCGGCAACATGGAGACAACCGCCAGCTCAGACCCAAAGGTCACAAAATACGCAACATTTAGAATGGCGACCTGCTTGAACTTGTACTGCTGCATAGGAGGGATTGCAACATTGTTTAAAACGTCGCTATTCACCCGCAGAATTTGGCTCACCTGAACGACAAACAATACTACCAACACAATATACAAAGCGATTGAGGCGAATTCGCTAAGCAACCCCAAATTAACCGGCGACAACTTCCAAGTCAGCACCGCCAAAGCCAAATACATTGGCACGCACATCGCGATATAAAATACTAAATCGCGTTTGCTACTCACCACCAAACCGCCAGATTTTTTGGGCTTAAAGTAAGTTGATCCCTTCGGGGTATTCCGGGCGCGCCAGTAGAAAAAGAAGCCATATAGAAACGCCAACACACCGGTCGTTGCTATCGCGTAACGCCAGCCATCATCTCCACCATAATATAGTGCGAGTGTTGGCAAACTCATTGCCGCTGCAGCAGAACCAAAGTTGCCCCAGCCGCCGTACACGCCTTCAGCCAAACCAACCTGACGGGCTGGGAACCACTCCCCCACCAAGCGGATCCCGATCACAAAACCAGCGCCGATAAAGCCCATCAGGAATCGCAGCATCGCGATCATTTCGTAGCTATTTGCCATTGCAAAAGCTACACAGACCACGCCGCCAGAAATAAGTAGGGCACTGAAAACAACACGGGGACCGAAGCGGTCCACCAACATGCCGACTATCACCCGCGCCGGTATTGTTAAAGCCACGTTCAAAATCATGAGTGCTTTAACCTGCTGAGTACTCAGATCAAAAGCTTCTTTAATAGCCGACAGCATCGGCGCAAAGTTAAACCACACAACAAAAGTCAGAAAGAACGCAAACCAACTTAGGTGCAGCAAGCGAATTTTATCTTGCTTGAGATCAAGCACATTTAAGGTTGAAGAAGACATCAACAGCTCCAGATAGGTCACAAAGGTATCTGCAGAGCCAACAGCAAGCCCTATGCCAAGCTATCTCAGGAAGCCGCCAAGCCAATCATAAGATATTGTTTTATATAACTTTATTTTTGTATTTAGAACAACGAACATTAAAAACGCACCAAAATAGACCCGAAATAAGGCTGTTCCGCCCCATCTTTTGCGCACCATTTAAACGCACAATGCCCCACCACGCCCCGATCATACAACCATCGGTCTAGAAAAACCGCCCCAACAAAGTGCAAAAATAAAATTAAATACTTATTAATCAATAGCTTAAATAACAACAAATACCGTGGCATATCTTTTGCTAACAACTCTACAGATTGTATAAACACCTAACACAGCGAAGGCTAAAGGCCGAAGCAAGCGCAAGTATTAAAGGAAGTAAAGATGACTGACAAACAACGTCTGCTTATTGTGGGTAACGGCCCTGTTGGGCACCAATTTATCGAATCCATTGTTGAGAGCGGTCAGTCCGATCAATTCGACATTACTGTCATCGGCGAAGAACCTCGCCCGGCATACGACCGAGTTCACCTAACAGCCTGGTTCGAAACCCGCGAAGCTGCCTCACTCAATATGGTGAAAGACGGGTTTTACGGCGACAACAACATCACCGCATTAAGCAATGAAAAAGTCACCGAGATTGATCGCGCTAATAAAATTGCCACCACCGACAAAGGCGAAAAATATGCCTACGACAAACTCATTTTATCCACCGGCTCCTTCCCCTTCGTACCGCCGGTACCGGGCCACGATCGTAAGAACTGCTTTGTATACCGCACCATCGAAGATTTAGAAGCGATTACTGCAGCGGCAAAAAATGCCAAGGTCGGCGCAGTAGTCGGCGGCGGCCTCTTGGGACTAGAAGCCGCTAAGGCCATAAAAGATCTAGGCCTTAAAACCCACGTTATAGAATTTGCACCGCGCTTGATGGCCGTACAGGTCGATGAAGGCGGCGGCGCTCTGCTGCGCAGAAAAATTGAAGACTTGGGTGTATCGGTTCACACCCAGAAAAACACCCAGCAAATTATTGATGGCGACGACTGCATCCATAAACTGCAATTTGCCGATGGCGCAGAGCTGGAAACCGATATCCTGGTTTTCTCAGCCGGTATTCGCCCACAAGATGCACTCGCCCGCCAAAGCGAACTCGACGTCGGCGAGCGCGGCGGCATCGTGATAAACGACAACTGCCAGACGTCTGATCCGGCAATCTATGCTATTGGCGAATGTGCTTTGTGGGGCGGTCGTATTTACGGCCTTATCGCGCCAGGTTGGGATATGGCACGGGCGGCCGCTGATCACGTCTTAGGCGGCAGCGAAAAAACCTTCACCGGCGCCGATATGAGCACCAAGCTCAAGTTAATGGGGGTCGATGTCGCCTCGATTGGCGATGCGCATGCCAGCACGCCCGGCGCCAAGTGCTATACCTTTATCGATGAAAAAGCCGAAGTGTATAAAAAGATTGTTGTCACCGCAGACGGCCAGCATCTCTTGGGTGCGGTATTGATCGGCGAGGCAAACGACTACGGCACATTGCTGCAATTTGCTCTGAATAAAATTGAGCTACCCGAACATCCAGAAAGCATGATTTTACCTGCGCTAGACGGCAGCGCAGGAGCTGGCCTTGGCGTAGACGCACTACCCGATGTCGCTCAAATTTGTTCTTGCAACAACGTCAGTAAAGGTGATCTTTGTGCCGCGGTGCAAGGCGGCGCAATGACCGTGGGCGACTTAAAAGTCTGCACAAAAGCAGCGACCACCTGCGGCGGCTGTACCGCGCTGGTCGGCCAAGTTCTCAACGCGGAACTCACCAAAATGGGCGTCGAGGTTAACACCGACCTCTGCGAACACTTTCCCTACACCCGCCAGGAAATTTACCATCTGGTCCGTGTTGGCAACATCAAATCCTTCGCCGAACTACTGGAAAAGTACGGCAGCGGCCACGGTTGCGAAATCTGTAAACCAACGGCGGGGTCGATCCTCGCTTCGTGCTGGAATGATTATATTCTGGAGCCGCAACACGCGAGCTTACAAGATACCAATGACCGCTATTTAGCCAATATGCAAAAGAATGGCACCTACTCGGTGGTGCCGCGCATGGCGGGTGGCGAAGTCACCCCCGACGGCTTAATTGCGGTTGGCCAGGTTGCTAAAAAATATAATCTTTACACCAAAATCACTGGTGGTCAGCGGGTCGATTTATTTGGCGCCACCCTCGACCAACTGCCCCGCATTTGGGAAGAATTAATCGGTGCCGGTTTTGAATCGGGCCACGCCTACGGTAAGTCTTTGCGCACCGTTAAGTCCTGCGTCGGATCTACCTGGTGTCGCTACGGTGTGCAAGACAGCGTTGGCCAAGCCATCGATTTAGAAAATCGCTACAAAGGGTTGCGCTCACCCCACAAACTAAAAATGGCGGTGTCTGGCTGTACCCGCGAATGCGCAGAGGCACAGAGTAAAGATGTTGGTGTTATCGCCACAGAAAAAGGCTGGAACCTCTATCTCTGCGGGAACGGCGGTATGAAGCCACGCCACGCTGACCTGTTTGCATCCAATATCGACACCGACACCATGGTGAAATATATCGACCGATTCCTCATGTTTTATGTCCGCACCGCCGACCGCCTGCAACGCACATCAGTGTGGATGGAAAACTTAGAGGGCGGCTTGGACTATCTGCGTAAAGTCATCATTGATGACTCGCTTGGCATTTGCGCAGACCTGGAAACGGAAATGCAGCACGTGGTTAACACCTATCAGTGTGAATGGAAAACCACCGTTGAAAACCCAGAGAAAGTGAAGCAATTCCGCAGTTTTGTAAATGCGGATAAAAGCGACAAAGAAATCGTATTTATTCAGGAGCGCGGCCAAATTCGCCCCGCCACCGACGCTGAGAAAATGACGGGCGACGATTTAATCGCGGTAGCCTAAAAGCAATGCATCAAGGCCAGAAGGTCTCCAAAGACCACTGGTCAGCAAAATTTATATGAGGATTACATAATGTCGTGGACAACCGTTTGCAGTCTCGATGACATCATACCGAACACCGGCGTTGCCGCTTTGATTGATGAAACCCAGGTCGCCATATTCCGTGTAAATGACAGCGTTTACGCGCTAGCCAACAAAGACCCGTTCAGCAATGCCAACGTACTGTCTAGAGGCATTGTGTGCAGCGTACAAGGTACCCTCGCGGTGGCGTCACCCATTTACAAACAACACTTTAGTCTTGCGGCCGGAAAATGCCTGGAAGATGACGACGTATCTATCGCGTGCTACGAAGCCCGCACCGAAGGTGATTCGGTTCAGATACGCATTACCCAATAAACCCAATACACAAGCTCGACTCTTGTCAGGGTTAACCGTAGTCTCCCCCTCGTCCGGCCACCACTTTTCGTGGTGCCGGCTTTTTTCCGATTTAGACAAGCACACTGGCTAGCACGCCACCGAAAAATAAAGACGATTCCTAATACTCGATTAAGTTGCCACAGCGCCAAACAAAGGCAGCAAACTTGTCACCAAACGACCGGGCTGTCCGCTCCGATTCTCTGCCAACGCAACATGACCGTGCGCCACCAGATTAAAGCCATTGTGCAACGCCGCCCCCAACACAATAGTCGCCAGGGCGCAGGCATCGCTACCCGCGCCTAACACGCCTTCCCGCTGAAACTGCAGAAAACGCGCCACCACCAAGCCATGTAGCGGATGCCGATCGCCAAGTAATTGACCGTCACCCAATCCTTCCCGCCCCCAAAGCGGCGAGGTCAAAGGAATAATGGCAATATAAAATAATTCGGCTGCTTGGTAGACATTTTCTAACCAAGCCGCCACATCATCTTGCAGGTCTGCATCTATTGCAGATTTAACGGCCTGCACTTCGGGCAGGCGCTCACCGATCAAGGCATATAGCAAACCGGCCTTGTCGCCAAAATTATTAAACACACTGGCTTCTGTGGTTCCCGCACAGCTGGCGATATGACGGGTTGTTAGTGCAGCAATACCCTCCCTTTGCAGCAAGTCATACGCCGCGTCTAGTAATTGCTCCCTAACCCTTGGTCGTGCCATCCATTTTTCCTCTGTCTCACCGCGAAGTGCAAGGCTTACCGCACTCGGTGAGAAATTCCATTTACATAAGTTAGTTTATAAACACGACAGATACTAAATCTGCCAACTTCAATTTTGAGACCTATTAAAACTATATTAGTGCAATGCTCGAGGTCGAGCATAAAATAACACGATAAGACGCAGGGACTAAGAAAATGCCACAATGATAAAAACGTGGTGCCACTCTTACTTAAATTAACACGGTCGACGACAATGTCAGATACACACACAATCAGCATCGTACGACAGCCACCTCTGGTCTGGATCACGATCGAGCGCCCCAGTGCGCGCAATGCGGTCGACGGCGACACCGCCAGATCACTGGCCAAAGCGTTTATAGATTTTGATGCCGACCCCGAGCTGTCAGTCGCTATTTTAAGTGGCGCAGAGCACAATTTTTGCGCCGGTGCCGACTTAAAAGCCGTGGCCAGCGAAGACCCAGGGCGCCGCAATCCACTCAACACCGACGGTATCGGGCCAATGGGGCCTAGCCGCCTGGCATTACGTAAACCGGTAATTGCCGCTATTGACGGCTACTGTGTTGCCGGCGGCCTAGAGCTCGCCCTCTGGTGCGATATGCGCATCGCCACCGAGCGCGCTGTATTCGGCGTATTCTGTCGTCGTTTTGGGGTTCCGCTTATAGACGGTGGGACGGTACGACTACCCCGTCTAATTGGCATGAGCCGCGCGATGGATATGATTCTCACTGGCCGTGCAGTTAAAGCCGAAGAAGCGCTCAGCATTGGCCTAGCCAACCGCGTTGTGCCGCCAGCGGCGCTTCGCAGCAGCGCCGAAGAACTCGCGCTACAAATTGCTGCATTCCCTCAAGAATGCCTGCGCAATGACCGCCGCAGCGCCTACGATCAGTGGGGAATGGACGAGGCAGCGGCAATTAGCAATGAGTTCAAATGGGGTATGCAAACCCTAAACAGCGGCGAAACGGTCTCTGGCGCCAAGCGTTTTGAGCAAGGAATCGGTCGTCATGGGGCTACAGAAAATCCTAGTGACTAAGACGCGGCCCAGAATAGGCTAGCGACTGATAACGCCGCTAGACGGAAAATGACCTCCAGCAGTGGTGGTGCTGAAACGGCAACAGACCCTAGGGAACGATTGCGCACTATACCCTTCTAAATGCTGGCGCCGGTATAAAGAATGTGCCGGTACAATAACATAGCAAGGTGAATGGATGCCGTCTAAACACACGTACCATCAACACTCGCCCCACCGCAAAAGCGCAACATCCGTATTCGAAGCACTATTGCTAAGTCTATTGCTGTTAACCACTAGCCTGCCCTTCAGCAGCGCGCTAGCAGCCGAGGGCAGCGGCGAAGCCGCGCAACAGACCAGCGCAACAGCAGTCGACTTGAGCGACGACGAAATCACTGTCGTTAGCTATGAAGAAAGTGACTACAACGATCCCTTAATGGCCTTTAATAGGGCGATGTTTGCCTTCAATGACGTTAGCTATCGCTATGTGCTTATTCCCGTTGCGAAGGGCTACAACTACGTCACGCCTACCGTCGTCAGAACCGGAATTGGCAATGTGTTCGACAATATCAAAGCGCCCATTCACATCATTAACCATCTATTGCAATGGGAACCAGCCAAAGCCGGCGCCACCACCGCCCGCTTTTTACTTAACACCACCATTGGTATCGCGGGCATATTTGACCCCGCAAAAGCATGGTTTGATTTACCCAAACAAGAAACCGGCTTCGCTGACACCTTGGCAGAATATGGCAGCAGCTATGGCACCTATATTGTTTTACCCTTTATTGGGCCGTCAGACTTACGCGGCGGCACCGGTGTGGTAGCTGACTATTTTTTAAATCCCATTCCCTACATTACCGAACAACCAGATACGACTTACATCATGGCTACCGATGCCACCCAAGACTTTGCAGGCCAAGCTGAAAGCTATGAAACATTGCGCGCTAAAAGTGATGACCCCTATATATTCTTTCGCAATATGCACATACAGGGCTTACTGAGAGACCAGCAATTCAAGTCTGACGAATCGCAGAACGCAAGCACACAAAAATAATCAGGACTCCACGCATGCTGGAAGCACTATTTTCACGACACAAAATAATACTTTTCGTCTTCGTCATTCTGGTCGGCTTCTTCGCATGGCACAGCAAAGACTTTGAAATTAATGCCTCTGCCGACACTTTAATTTCTGAAGACAATGAAGAGTTCATAAAGAGCCAAAAAATAAACCAACAGTTCTCACCCGAAGAGTTCCTTATCATTGCCTACCGCCCAAAAAGCGGCGACATCTTCTCTGAAACCAGCCTGAAAAACATAGCGGCCATCAGCGGCAAAATAGAACAACTTCCCCGGGTAAAAGCCGTGCGCTCGGTCATGACCGTGCCGCTACTATCGAAGGCTGGCAAAGAACTTAGCGCCGACATGAAGCCAAACGATTTCACCCAGCAAAAATTACAACTGCCGGCCTCCGAACTTCGCAGTCTCTTTAAAGACCATCCCATTTATGACGGTTTGCTAATAAACCACGAACAAACCGCTAGCGGCATCCAAGTTCTATTTAAGCCCGACATCATTCTACAAAATATAAATGCCGACATTCTGGCCATTCAATCCAAACGCTTAGATGGTGCACTAAGCAAAGACGACAAGACCGAGCTAGCGCACCTAAAGGCCAAAGCCGCACCGCAGGAGAAGGCACTTAGAGAAACCCGCAACAAAGAAATTGAAATTCTTCGCGGCATTATTAAAGACTATAGCGCAGACGCCGACCTCTACCTCGGTGGGGTTCACGTCCTAGGCTACCAACTCATTAACATTATTCAAAATGACCTGAAGGTGTTCGGCAGCGCCATAGCCCTTCTTATATGCCTACTGGTACTTCTAGCATTTCGGCGCTTTAGCTGGGTTATCATCACCGTTGCCTGCTGCGCCAGTAACCTACTCATTACCGTGGGCGCCTTTGGCTTGCTCAATTTAAAAGCCACAGTTATCTCCTCTAACTTTATTTCTCTGCAGCTTATTCTAAGCCTCGCGATTGTAATCCACTTAATTGTCCAGTACCGCGAAGACGCTGAATCACATCCGGACATCAGCCAAAAGGATCTAGTGGTACTGGCACTGAAGAATAAAATCGCGCCGTGTTTTTTCGCAGGCTTTACCACATCGCTGGGATTTGCCTCTCTACTCCTAAGTGAAATCCAACCCGTTATCGCATTTGGATGGATGATGATTGTCGCTATGGCAGTCACTATTCTCTGCACACTACTGCTGTTTCCCGCCCTACTGCTGCTTTTTCCTCGCGAAAAGCCCAGTTCGAACAGCACCTTCCTGGCTAGGCCAGTTAACGCACTCCACCACATGTGTATAAAAAGCGGCGGCGCAATAATACTAGCCAGCATTATCTTTTTCGGCGCCAGCGTGTTTGGCGCGCTACAGTTAAATGTAGAAAATAGTTTTATTAATTATTTTAGCGACAAAACTGAAGTCCATAAGGAGCTTAGTTTTATCGACAAAGAGTTTGGCGGATCCACCCCGCTGGACATTATTTACACACCGCCAGAAGAGCCGCGACCTGACAAAAACCTGGTATTACGCGCCAAAGATATTCAAAACGTACAACGAATACAGAAAGCGCTTGGCGAATTTGAGGCCATGGGCACCCGCCTGTCAGTATTAAACTTTACCCAACTAGCCAAGCAAATTAATAATGGCAGACCACTTACTGAATACGAATTAACCGCTATTTATTGGACTTTAGACAAAGGTATTCGCGAAGACCTGCTGGGCAGCTTCTTCCTAGAACCGCCAGCACAACTGCGAATTAGCGCGCGAATAAAAGACAGCACCGAAGGCCTGGACCGTGGCGCCATGCTGGCTGAGATTCACGAGAAAATTCAGGCATTGGGAATATCAAAAGACGACTATCAACTCAGCAGTTTATTTGTGCTGTATCAGGCTATGTTAGAGCAGTTATTCACCTCGCAGATACTCACACTGGGCGCGGTGTTTATCGCCTTGGGCATCGCCTTTTGCCTCATATTTCGCTCGGTTAAAATTGCGTCCATCGCCATCATCCCCAATATTATCTCGGCCTTCGCAATACTTGGGATTATGGGCTGGTTGAGAATCCCACTGGACTTTATGACCATGACCATAGCCGCTATCGCCATGGGCATCGCCGTGGATGACACCATCCACTACACCCACCGCTACTTACAAGAACTCAATAACACCAGCGCAGAAAAAGCCATCGAACGCAGCCACCACAGCGTTGGCTACGCGCTAATCTACACCTCGCTCATTATCGCTATTGGCTTTGCCTTGCTTGGCTTCTCAGATTTTGTACCAGGTGTGCTATTTGGTCTGCTAACGGGACTGGCAATTATTATTGCGCTAATCGCCGACCTTACTCTACTGCCTGTGCTGCTACATAACTTTGTGCGCGGCGACATTCACAACAATGCAGTCACTTCAGGTGAAATGGCCAAATAGTTTACCCACGCCCCAGGTGGAACGGAGGACTCCTGTTGGTAAAATGTGGAAGATCAAGAAATCGCATTAAATGTATTAGTTCCGACTTAGTCTGACACTTCGTTTTGAAAGGAAGAGATCTTGGCCTCTACGTGAAAGACTTAAAAACGCCCATTATATATTTTAACCAAATCGCCCATCTGGGCAGTTTTTACGATGGAGCGATACAGCAACTAGATTCAATCACATTAATTCATAACACCTGAATCAACTTCGTTACTTTTCCGCTGCGCTCCAAACCTAATGACCACTCTCACCCCGCTGGTAGCGATCAAGCTCGTCTGGATCAAAGCCCTCATTGCCGTCGACAATTGGGTCACGCATAAAGTCTTCGTGGGGTGCACGCCGAGACACGCGGTCTACGATCAAACGGCAGAGACGATCCAGCAATGATCGATTACGGGAGGCGCGGTCTGCCAGCCAGATAAGGAGCTTAGCTGCACGCTCCCGCTTTCTCTCAGCTCTACTGAGCTTGCTCATAATGTGGCCTCTGTGGGAGCTGGGTTGGCGGCGCCCCCAGTAGGGTCTTTAACAATACGGCAGGGCACGCCTTTTAGGTGGGGTATGCCCTGCTCACGGTCTAGATAATCTTCGTCGTCGCGACACAGTTGCGCGTCGCTGTATTGCAGCGCACCCGACAGATGACCGGCGCCCTTCTGCATTTCTGGCTTCCACCAGCCGTGGGGTACACGCACTAGGCCGTTGGGCATGGCTTCTTTAATGGCGACTTGCGCTGAAATTTTTCCTGTTTGGTTTTCAATAATGACCCACTCGTTTTCTTGAAGCTGATAGTCCTTTGCGGTATCTGGGCTCACAAAGATCATCGGCTCGGGAGCGCGCTGGCGCATTTCTGGCACCTGCCGTTGGGCAGTTTGAAAATAGCCGTCTTCACGTACACCGGTAAACATTTGCAGGGGGTAATTTGGGTCGACTGGTGGATCTTCACGAAAGTAAGGCAGCGGATCAAAGCCAAGGTCTTCGAGAATAGAGGACTTTAATTCCACCTTGCCGCTCGGCGTGGCAAAGCCGGTTTTTAAGTACTTGCGAAACTCCGGCATATCGAAATAAATTTCGGTGGTTTCCGACAACTCTTTAAAGCTCATACCGGTTGCCTGCAAGCGGTCATCATAGAAATCGGTCAGCGACGCCCACGGCACCAACTCCGGTCTACCCAAGGCATTGGCGATGCGTTTCCAGAACTCCCAGGTACTCAGCGCCTCGCCGGGAGGCTCCATCGACTGTTCTGAAGGACGGTAAGCCGACATCCAGCCAAAGGCATCGGTTAACCAAGGTCGTTCCAGCCAACTGTCGCCAGGCAATACATAATCGGCTAGCTGCGCGGTTGGGGTCATATGGTGCTCGTGGGCAACGATGAGATCCTGATTCATCATGGCTTTAATAATGAGCGGCATATTGGCGTAGCTCATTACGGTGTTATTCCCCAGCGCAAAAAATGCCTTAACCGGATAACTGCCCTCACCGGCCATGGCCCGGAAGGTAGCCGACGGATTGGCCATATAACACCCGGTTACCTGATTAGCATACTCATGGCCCCACACCCGCTTAAGTGGCTCGCGCAATGCCGCCTGCCCACGGTAAGTAAATGCGGGGTGAGTATCAGCGCCGAGCTGTTTGGCCTTTTGTGCTTCAGACAAAACTTCGTGCATTTCAATGGTCGATTCCGGCACCACGTCGGGATGAAAACCCTGCAGGGTTTCACCACCGGCAACATCGATGTAGCCGCACACGGCGCGCAAAATACCTTGCAGACGAATCGCCGAGGTACTATTGCGCTGCATGTCGGTGATTGGCGTCCAGGGAATAATCGACGGGCCGGCGTTCGCATACATGCGCGCCGCCTTAGCGATCATCTCTGGCTCACAACCCGTAAGCTTGGCGACGCGATCTAAGGGAAACTCATCTACACGCTTACGCAATTCTTCAAAGCCCACCGTCCAGTTGGCCACAAAATCTTTGTCATACAGACCTTCATCAAAAATAACTTTTAACCAGCCAAACATCATGGCGGCGTCGCTGCCCGCTTTTAAGGGCAACCAAATATCGGCGCGCTCTGCGCTCGAGCTCTTGCGTGGATCACACACAATTAGCTTGGCGCCGCGCTGCTGCGCCGAGCGAATATAGTTATACAGCGGTGTCCAGCTGTGGCGCCGGGGATTGTGCCCCATGAGTACGATGCAATTGGTGTTATTAAAATCACCCATCGGGAACCAGCCATAGGTTAGCCTGTTAATGGCTGCAGTATTACCTGCACACAGGGCAACACCACTGATCCAGTTTGGCGAGCCAATATGGTTCATGATTCGACGGCCAAGACCGTGATCTGTGGCGGTATTCCACTGACTGGTCGATACCGCCCACGCCTCGGGGCCGTGTTCATCAATTACTTTTTTCAGCCGCTGGCCAATATCGCTCATGGCCTCGTCCCAGCTGACCCGCTCCCACTTGCCGGAACCGCGTTCACCGACCCGTTTCATGGGGTGCAAAATACGGTCTGGGTGGGCAAAGGCTTTGGGCGCAATAATGCCTTTCATGCAAATATTGTCGCGAAAGATGGGGTTATCTGAAGAGCGCACTTTAACGACTCTGCCCTGCTTACTTTCTGTCACCACGCTACAGGCGATGTCGCAGGTCGCGCAGATAGTGCGCTTAACGGTGACACCGTCCTTAGCGGGACGCAGCTTATGCTTGGCATTGGCTATCGCACTTGGGTCAAAGGGGACGGGGGCAGGCATGGCACTCTCCAAAAGCAAATATTCTTGTGACTTTATTAGTCAGTCCAAAAACTGGACTTATTGATTAAAGTTAGTACAAAAAATGGACTTTGTATATACTTTGTGGCGAACAACCCAGAAATATGCGCGATTATTAGAGGCAAATTAAATGCAATGGGAAGAGCTCGGCGCACAGCAATGTTCAGTTGCACGCAGCTCGGTCGTTCTAGGCGATCGCTGGACGCTTGTGATTCTTAGTGACTGCTTTCTGGGGGTACGGCGCTTTGAGGATCTGCAGACACGTCTACAGGTGTCACGCACAACATTGACCCAGCGCTTGAAAAAACTGGAGGCGCACAGTGTATTGGAGCGCCGCGCTTACCAAAGCAATCCAGCGCGTTATGAATACCGCCTAACTGAAAAGGGTCGCGACCTGTACCCGGTAATTTCGACCCTGCTTAACTGGGGCGACAAATACTATTCCGATGCCGCTGGGCCACCGATTCTGCGCCAGCATCAATCTTGTGGTCACGACATTCAGCCGATTCTTTGCTGCCCAGACTGCGGTGAGCCAATTGATCCCCGCCAAGTCAGTGCTCGCAAACGTCCAGACGCACCCGGTTTTGCCGAGGTCACCCGCGGCCCCGCCCGCTAATCTTAGCCCCACTCCCGCAGCAGCGACTTAGCACGATGCGTAACTATTTTACGGGGGTAACGTGTCGATTCACCCATAAAATGACCGTTTTGGCCAAATTATGGTTAAAACATTCTACCGTTAAACATTAATTACCAGTATTTAGCCGGCTCAATGATCGCGGGCCCACTCGGCTCTTGAAAGCATAGGGCTGCCTGCGATCTGGACCGCTTGGTCTACTTATGGCGAAATCTACGGCTGACCACTTTTGAATAGCAGTGTTTGGAGCGCTTAACCCCAGACCGGTATTGTGACAGCCCAGCCTTTACCTAAAGGGAATTAATGCAATTGGGTAAAGATATCTGGGTGTTGCTCTGCAATACGTAGTAAAGCCACCGCAGGGCCTTGAGGCACGCGGCGACCTTGCTCCCAATCCTGCAAAGTACGCATGCTAACTCCAAGCATCCCAGCAAAAGTCGATTGCGACATTCTTAGCTGGGAGCGTATCACTTGCGGCGGTGATGGCTCGGACAACTCGGTAACTTTTAACCGGCCGTCACCCCTTTTATGTGCACGGATTTCGCGAATACCGTCCAATATTTCTAGGCCAATATCTCGTTTAGTCATGATCGATCGCCTCCGCGATTTGTTTTAACACATGGCTCGGAATCGTGGCTCGCTCCGATTTACTATAAATCGTAAGCATCCATATTTCATGATCCTGTGTCTTCCAGTAATAGATAACTCGAACACCGCCACTTTTACCCCCGCCGTCCAGGGCCCAACGTACCTTTCTGACACCACCGGAGCCTCTAACAAGATCGCCAGCATCTGGCTTTTGCATAAGATAAGTCTGCAATGCCTGATACTCCTCATCACTGAGGTATTTCGGCAGTAGCTTGGTAAAAGTGCTGGCTTCTATAAAAATCATATGTCGCTCATTATACGGCCCTGCCGTATAATATCAAGCGTCGCTGACCCGCATGGACTAGGAACACTCTGCCGCACCTAAATGCCCGGCAAGTTTACACCTCTGTTTGCTCCGCTATTTCCAATGCGTCGTCGAGCTCTATACCTAAATACCGCACTGTACTATCCAGCTTAGAATGACCAAGTAGTAACTGAACTGCACGAAGATTGCGTGTACGCCTGTATATTCGGGTAGCCTTAGTACGCCTAATCGAATGAGTCCCGTATGCCGTGCTATCAAGTCCGATCATCGAAACCCACCGATGTACTATTCTAGAATACTGGCGAGTAGATAAGTGTTCTGAAGAAGAAATTCGCCCTTTAAACAGGTAATCGCTTTGATCAAGCTGTTTATCACTAATCAAGACAGATAACGCTTTCCGAGTTTTTTCAGTTATCTCAAATCGCACCGGCTGCCCAGTTTTACGCTGTATTACCTGACTTCTGGTTAAAATCATCGACCCTTGTTTTACATCACTTACTCGCAAGCGCACGACGTCACAGCTTCTCAATTTACTATCAATGGCAAGATTGAACATTGCGAGTTGAGCTAACTTATGCTTTTGTTCGAGATGGTACCTAATCGCCCATACCTCTTGCAGTTTAAGGGGCGGTTTCTGTCCGATTAAGCAGCCTTTATTCCAGGGGATATGAGTTGTACTTAATGCTTGGGAATACGGCATGACTACGCCCTCACTCGTATTGGTGGGCTTTTAATTATGGCACCAAATACAGACATCGCCATTTTCACTAACCGTCCGCTATTGTGACAACTGCGCCAATTATAAGACGAATCAAAATACGCCCAAGTCGTATTACGCTAGCAATCCACCTCAGCGCTTTTTTTGATTCAAGCCTACGAGCCAGTATTGCTCGCAGGAGTAAACTCAGGACCAAATGGCTTGGTGATCATCAACAGGGCAGGCATAAACAACATGTCTGCCAGCAGTGCGACACTAATAGCAACGCTCAGCAATATGCCGAAGCTTGAAATAATCGCGAGCTGTGAAAGCAAATAGCACGAGAAGGCTCCTAGCAGAATGATAGTTGTAATCACAAGCGCTGGGCCTACGTCTCGCATAGAGTCCGCTAAGGCGACACGGTAATTACCGCAGCTCATAAAGCAGCGCCGGAATCGAATAACAAGGTGCAAGGTGTCATCCACCGCGATACCTATCGCGATGGTAGCTAAGAGCAACTTCATATAGTCGAGGTGAATACCCAACCACCCCATTAACCCCAGCACCACAACCACCGGAGCTAAATTTGGAATCATGGACAGCAGCCCAACCTTTATTGAGCCAAACGCCAAGCACAAAAAGCCAGCCACCATGACAAATATTAGGCTGTAGCCAATCAACTGGGTATCGGCAATATACTCCCCCATTTTTACCCACATTAAGCCAATACCGGTTTTGCGGACCGTGGCGTTAGGGATTGGATTTTCAGCAATATAGTCGTCTATTGTCGCCAGCAATTCCGTAATGGCAGCGGAGCCGCTCATTTCAACGCGCATTTCCAGCACGGTGCGACTGTAATTTTGTCCCACAAACTCCTGTAGCTCTTCACCACCGGAAATTTCGTAAACCAGGAAATATTGCGCCGCGAGATTTCGATCTTCGGGTAGACGATACCAGGCTGGATCATCGCCGTGAAAACTGCGATTAAGATCTTTTTGAATATCGACCACAGAGTATGTCTTTCTGACGAGGGGCTGCGCCTCGGCAAATTGTTGAATACGATCAATCGCGCGCAATATCTCTGGGTCTTTAACCCCTTCCGCCTCTTCTGTGTCGATAATATAAGTCACGTTTAATATGCCGCCCATCACACTCTCTGCTAGTTCGGTGTGCTGGCGCCATTCAACGCTAGGCTTAAAATCTTCAAGGAAGTTAAAATCGACTTTTACTTGGCTCAAGCCCGCCAGAAAAAAAACAAGCACGACAGTGCCGGCAGATAGCAGCGCCTTGGGATGATTCAAATTAAGTGATATGCAGCGTTCAACAAGCCAAAGTATCGGTGGCTGCACTACAGGCCGCGTTTTTTTATCTGCTTTTACCGGCGTCGACTTACCCGATGCCAGGGCGACCACCAACAAGGTCATCGACAATATAAAGGTAAACATCACCCCCGAGGCTGCATACAGCGCCATTTCGCTGAGGACTTTTAACTGCGAAACGGTCATTACCAGAAAGCCAACCGCGGTGGTGACCGACGCCAGTAAACAGGCGCCACCCACTTTAGATATCGCCGCTTTTACCGAAAGTTTGCGGTCACCGGTTTGTGCATAGGCGCGCTGAAACTCTAATAAAATATGGACAGATTGCGCCACGCCCACCGCACACAGCAAGGTAGGCACAATGCCAAAAAACAGCCCCAACACCCAACCAAAGGCGCCCATCATACCCAGTACCATCACAATGCTAAGTAGCACCACCGCTAGCGGCCCAAACAGGCCGAGCAAACTCACTCGAAAAAGTATAAAGGACAACACCGCCAAAACGACTAAGGTGACGACAGTGCCAATCGCAGAATCTTCCATGAACACGTGATTGTAGGCCGAGTTCATCGGCACATCGCCGGTAATAAAGAAATCAATACCGGCGTACTCTGGGCGCGCCATAATCTCGCGCAGCTTATTATCACTGACCTGAGGATAGAGGTTTTCTAACTGATTACCCTTGGCCTCGTCGTAAATAATTTCTTCCAGCGGGTCGACGCTGCTGCGCTCCATTTCTAAAATAATGGCTGCGTAATCTGCTTTCTCGTTAATAAGATAGTCGACATAAAGGGGACGACTTAGCACTTCATCCCGCAGTTTTAACAAGGCGTCTTGGTCTGCCGGGAAATCCAGCATCAATTCATCAACGTTGATTGAATCACCATCGGCGCGAATAAATTCCACCGTGGGCAAGCTAATCACGTCGCGCACATAGGGCACTTCATCCTCAAAGGCCTGTGCTAACTGGGCGATCTGGCCCATGGCCTCGTAATTAAAAGGCCCGTGCGGACGGCCTGGCACACGGTAAATGATGTAAGTCACTTCATCTGATAAAAACTCATCTAAGTATTCGGTGTAAGACAGATACACCGGATCGCTTTTGTCAAAGTAGGCGTCTAGGCTATTATCGCTCTGTACTTTGCCAGCAAAATAGATACCTCCACCCAGCATCAGCAGAGACAACAGCAAGACGATGACGCGATGATTAACCGCCCAACTGGCAACACCACCAAACACGGCGTCTACGCGATCTACAAATTTATTCTCTGTTGCCGCCATTGGTGCTCGCGCTCCCTATTATGATTATTGTTGATGATGTAAATCAGTGTTCAGTGACAAACCACAAAGCGCCACGCCCTTCCCTCGAACACAGGGCTGGCCGCCAAGAATATTTGATTTATCAGGTAATTATGCTTTAACTTGGTGCGCATAAACAATAAACATTAGATTTAACCTTAAGCCCCCCTGGAGCCCCGAGCGTGATAATAAAAAGGTTAACCGCGAGCATTCTATTCTCGCTGAGCTTGATAATTTCGCCCTTGCTCATCGCCGATGACGCGCAAGACAAAGGCTTAGCGATAGCCAAAGAAATGAAAAGCCGAGATCGCGGCTGGGTAGACAGCAGCGCGGAAATGGAAATGGTGCTGCACAGTCGCGGCGGGCGGGAAACCCGTCGGGAAATGCGCATTTTATCCCTAGAAGTACAAGATGACGGCGACAAGTCGATGACCATCTTTGACAGCCCCAACGACGTCAAAGGCACCGCTTTTCTGAGCTTTACTCATAACAATGCCGACGACGACCAATGGCTGTATTTGCCCGCATTAAAGCGCGTTAAACGTATCGCTTCTAAGAACAAATCTGGGCCGTTTATGGGCAGCGAGTTTTCCTACGAAGACCTTAGCTCCTTTGAAGTGGAGGAATACGACTACCGCTGGCTACGTGACGAAGAGGTAAACGGAGAGCTGTGTTATGTAGTCGAAATCATTCCCCGCGACAAATACTCAGGCTACAGCCGCGAGATAGTGTGGATAGATCAAACCCACTATCGCGCTCTAAAAATTGAATTCTATGATCGCAAAGAGAGCGTGTTAAAGACTTTAACTCTGAGCGACTACCAACTGCACCTAGACAAATTCTGGCGACCAGCAAAGCAGACCATGGTGAATGAGCGCAACGGCAAAAGCACCGAGGTATTCTTGCGCAACTATCAATTCCGCAGCGGCTTAGACGAGCAAGACTTCACTGAAAATAGCCTCAAACGCGCGCGGTAAGACAGACCTCAATGAATAATGTAAATCTATATGCGGGCGCCATGTTGGCGAGTCTCATCGCGTCGCTAAGCCACGCGGAATTTCTTGGTTATGTCGGCGTGCAGGCGCGCGCCTTTCCAAGCACCGCCGTTGACCCTGCGCAGGGTTCCGAAACCCTGTCTGGCGTTCTCGCCCCCGAGTGGTACCAGCAATGGAATGACGGTGACGACAGCTTTAATATCAAGGCCTTCTACCGCTACGACAGCCAAGACGACGAGCGCAGTCACGCCGACCTCCGCGAATTTTATTGGCAGCACGTCGGCAACAGCTGGGAGCTAACTGTCGGCGTGAATACTATTTTCTGGGGTGTAACGGAATCTCAACACCTGGTCGACATCATTAATCAAACGGATTTTATTGAAGCACCGGACGGCGAAGATAAATTAGGCCAGCCCATGATTCACTACGCCAGCATCCAAGACTGGGGAGTGGTGGATGTTTTTGTCTTACCGACATTCCGCGAGCGCGAGTTTGCGGGTAAGGAAGGCCGGCTGCGCTCGATACCCATTACGCTAAACGATGCCGAGCAATATCAGTCTGACAAAAAAGAGGAGCACATCGACTACGCCTTGCGCTGGAGTCACTATCTTGGCGACTGGAATGTTGGCCTGTCATGGTTTAATGGCACATCCCGTGAGCCACTTTACCTGCCGCGAGCCACAGCTGCGGGCACTGCTCTCATTCCCTACTATGCGCTTATTGAGCAAAGTGGTATTGATGCTCAATATGTTAGCGGTGACTGGCTATGGAAATTAGAAGCCATTTATCGGCGCAGTATTGGACATTCCTTGGCCGACAATTACGCTGCCAGTACCGCTGGATTTGAATATACCTTAACGGGTATCAATAGCTTGTTTTGGGATTTAGGATTGTTATTAGAATATTCCTATGATTCCAGGCCACGCCTGAACGCCAGCCCCTTTCAAAACGATATCTTTGTTGGCGGCAGGCTCAGTTTAAATGACATCGCCTCAAGTGAAATTTTGTTTGGCTACAGCCAAGATGTTGACGATCAAGACAGTCGATCCGCGTTTATGGAAGCCAGTACCCGAATTGGCGATAGCACTAGAGTTACCGCAGAGTTATATCACTTTCACAGCGATGACAGCCTAGACCCGATCTACTCCTTGCGAAGAGATAGCTATGTCGAGATAGGTTTGGAGTATTACTATTAAGAGGCCTTCACACGATTTTATTTTTTCCTCTGACTGCGTTCAATAATAAAGAAACCTATCATGCGTAAACGCTCTGGCATTATAAGCATTCCTCTTAGCATCATAGCCAGCATTGCTTTGCTGCTAGCTTATTATGGATACAGTCCCGCTGTATCTCGCCCCGCTCTTAATGGCGAATTCCGCAGTGACACAATAGAGATCGACGACATCCAGCGCAGCTATTCATTTTATCTACCAAATAATTTACCGGATCAACCTGCCCTCGTCTTCATGCTACACGGGTCATTACAAAGCATTGACGACATCAGCGGATATACCGCATACCAATTCGAACAACTTGCCGATCAACACAAGTTTATATTGGTATACCCCGCAGGATATAAAAATAATTGGAATGATTGCCGCAAGACGGCCAACTATCCCGCGCGGACAGAAAACATAGACGATATTAAATTTATCAAAACGCTTATGAGCCATTTTGAACATCGCTTTGGCAGCAATTCTACCAAGTCCTTTATGGCGGGATTCTCAAACGGCGGGCATTTGGGCTTTCGATTTGCATTAGAGAACCCAAACGACATTGGCGGCATAGCGGCAATCAGCGCCAATTTACCCAGCGCAAGCAATCTGGACTGCTTCGACAAGGGCGTAGCCGTTCCGGTGTTAGTAATGAATGGCACCGACGATCCGATAAACCCCTATCATGGCGGCCGAGTAACGCTATTCGGCTTCGGTGACCGTGGCGATGTATTGTCGTCCATCGCCAGCGCTGAACATTTCGCCCGCACTGCGGGGTATCACGGAGCGCCGAGCGAAACCAAATATTTTTTGAATAGCCAACACAACGACCCCACTGCAACAAAATACATTGCATGGCGAGACAATCAACACGCAGAAATTATGCTGTATACGGTGACCGGCGGTGGACACACTATTCCGCAACCCTACTTTAGATTTCCACGCATCCTTGGCGCAACTAGCAAGGAGATCAATGGCCCCGCCGAAATATGGGCCTTCTTCCATCGACAAATGAACTAGCGCCGCAGCGGTCAAACACTAATACAAGCTGAGCTGCCGCTCTTGATATTGATCTGGTGGCATATACACTAACTCATCGCCGCATTTAATCTCACCAGACTCTAAAATTTTAGCGCACAAACCACCGTAGCCCAACATCGCTACCAAGCCCCCCTTACCTAAGCACGCTTCCATTCGGGAACAGGGGTGACATTGCGCTGTTGCCTGAAATACTGCATCGCCTATCTTAAAATACTGATGCCGCAGAGCGTTTAGGTTAATACCCGACACCAGCAAATTTCTTCTTAAAATATCGACTGGAATATGTTCACGCCCCAAGTTGTCGGCAATAGCGCGAATAAACTCGACGCTGATTATACTCACTTGCCGAGCCGACCCTTTGCTGCCATCTAGCCGGCGGTCACCCTGCAAACCCCAGTCAGCAATCGCAATCGTTTTCGCCAGCGAGACCATCGGCACTTTGCGCTCGGGACGCACTCCAATCCACTCAAGCTTCCCCGCCGGCAGCTCATCTAAAAAACGGGAGATTAAGCGACCCTGTGCATTCATTTTTCCGTCCTAATAGGCATTGCAAGTCTAGACTCTGGCCAAGCTGAAGGTAGATAAGCAAGATCAGCCGCGACATCTATATCGCGAACCAGCGCCGCTTCGACATAGCTCATACCACACTCAATCAAACGTCGCCGAGTTAAATCCGCAACGTGTTCGCTACTCCATGGAATATCAACGAACAGTCGTGGCTCATAGTTACGCAATCCAAGTAAGGCATAGCCGCCATCCGCGCAGGGGACCATGCAAGCGTCGTGATCTCGCAAGACGGTCGCCGCCCAGATCAAGACCGATGGATTTATTTCGGGGCAGTCACTGCCAATAATAATCACTGCACAGGAATCGGCAGTAAGCCCTTGCTCCACCGCATGTGCCATCCGCTCACCGAGATCATCGCCATACTGTGAAGACTGCTGAATGCCATTTGGAATTTTTATACTCTGCCAACTGGGTGATTCCGGCGCAGGCGTCATCCACAGCGTACATTCAAAATACCACTCACGGTTTTCTATCAGACTTGAACAATCGCTCAAAATTTTATCAAGCATTTTTTTGGCCAAAGCCGCGGCACCAACTTCGCCCAAGACGGGAATTAAACGTGTTTTCGCCAAACCCGCTACCGGCGCCTTAGCCATAAGCTGAACACAGATCTTCTTACTTGGCAGTGTATTATTCATAGCGTTTCGCCAGTTTTTGAGGCGACGCGCCCAGCCAATATGTAAACCGCAAACGCCACATTAAAAAGATTGTTCGCCATATTCCTCGCTGCTGCCAGCGACGACCAGAGGTGCATACTTTTAATTTCAAACACGCTGGAGATGATAGTTTCCGAAGCCTCACCGACAAGGCGATATCTTCCATCAACGCCTGATTCGGAAAGCCGCCAGCCTTTTCAAAACTAGCCCGCCGAACAAATATCCCCTGATCACCGGTTGCAATACCACTAAGTCGAGAGCGCCAGTTCATGCAAAAGGCAATCACGAAAAACATCATTGCGTCGCCGGAAATACGAACATCAAAGCGTCCCCAATGTTTAGTATCCAGCGCGGCAACTACCGCATTTAAACCGCCATCGGCAAGGTCACTGTCAGCGTGCAAAAATATGATTTTTCCTGCTGAAGCCTGAGCTGCACCGGCATTCATTTGCTGCGCCCGCCCGCGCTCACTATGCACGCAGGAATACCCCTGCGCTCTAATTAGTTCTGCGGAGTTATCAACACTAGCACCATCGACAAATATCACCTCAACAACAAAATTGACGCAAGCAAGTTGCCGTTTCAGTGTCGCCAATAAGCTTGGCAACACTGCGGCCTCATTTAGCACTGGAATGACCACGGACAATACAGGAAGTGAATTTTCAGGCGGTATACTCATTTACTTATACGACCACAGGAAAAAATCTCACTGACGAACGTCATTTAAATCCCAATCGTAATCGGTGTAGCTAATACCTAAGCTGCCTTCCCGTAAATGTTGAGATGCTGGTTTACCATTAACAATCACGACAACACCAGTCTCGCCCAAACCTAAAGCATCAGTATAGAGCCCTAAAAATTCCGACACCGAATTCGCGCCACCCCAGCCCTTTTCAAAGTCTGCTTTATACCAATTAAAAATGGGTGATACATGCAGCTCCGCGTTAAGGAAATAATTTCGAGTGCGATCACTTAAGAATTTACGAGTAACGTATTCTAATTGCCTGTTTAGTTGCGCCGCAGTATACGCGCGGTTCAATAACGCGGGGCAGCCAATACTCGCGCAATTCACAGCAAAATGAATGCGCGGCTCATTGTATAGGCCCGAACCGCGAATAAGTGTGTGTTCAATATTGTCGAGACTGCGGGTCTCGCCCAATAGATTTATAAACTCTTTTTTCCAGGGCGACCCAAAAAAAGATCCGAGATCCTTGATGGATTCAATATCGGGGTAACTGGTTAGCACGAATTCAACCGTCCAAGCATTATAGGCATTAATTAAAAACGCTAACTGCTGGTCCTTTGGCCAACCGTCGAATGCAGGCTGGGTAACTGCCGACAAACTCGCCAAATACGCTTGCAGCGTTTTGCGGTCATTCATCATTGCGGCGTAATCTACTTGTGAAGCCTGACCGTCGTTTATCACACGGACATGCCGTTGCAGTAAGTCATCCCAAGCTCGATGAGAAAAATCCGCCGCAAATGACGGCATTGCCAGAGACAATAGAAATACGCCAACCAAAAAACCTTGTAATATTTTTATTGTTTTATGAAAAACCATCTTACTAACCTCTTCGCCATGCATGAAACCTAACTAAGTAGCGCAAAGCCCACTGCGGGGTATGCGCTTTTTGCCACTCACCAGCTACATACTTATTTGCTTCCGACATACTCGGATAGCTGTGAATTGTGCCCAGAATTTTCTTCAGGCCGATACCATTCTTCATCGCCAGAACATACTCGGCCAATAATTCTCCTGCCTGCGCGCCTACAATGGTAACACCCAGAATCCGGTCGCTTTTTGGTGCCGTGAGGACCTTGATAAAGCCTTCAGCTTGGCTGTCACAGATTGCCCGATCAAGATCATCAATACCATATCGTGTTACTTCGTAACTAATCCCCCGCTCATTAGCCTCCAATTCATTGAGGCCTACGCTGGCCACTTCGGGGTCAACATACGTGACACGGGGAACGAGGGAATAGTCGACTTTAAATTTCTTAAAGCTGCCAAACAAGGCATTCACCGCTGCATACCACGCTTGGTGCGCGGCCATATGTGTAAATTGATAGGGCCCGACAACATCGCCAGCTAATAAAATATGGGGGTAGCTGGTTTCTAAATACTCATTACCTTTTAAGCTTTCAATGTCGCAGCCTATATCCGCTAAGCCATAACCTTTGGTTCGCGGCTTGCGGCCTACCGCACACAACAGGACATCAAACTCGATCGCCCGCTCGCTCCCCGCCTCGTCGCACACAATGATACGTTTTTGCTCGCCATCCCGCTCACAGCGAATCGCCTTAGTGCTAGTGAGAATTTTTACGCCGTCGTCCTTCAGTGACTGCGCTGCCGCCGCCGATACATCTTCATCATCACGCATCATAATGCGGGGAAGCATTTCAAGTTGGGTAACCTCAGAACCCAGCCTTGCAAAGCTCTGTGATAACTCACAACCAATTGGCCCACCCCCCAACACCAGCAAGCGAGCAGGTGGTTTTTCACTCTCCGCCAGCGACTCCCACAATGTGTCGCTCGTTACGTATCCCACCGCGTCGAGCCCAGGCAATGGCGGCACCACCGGTTCAGCACCCGCGGCTATAACTATAGCCCGTGATGTTAAGCGCTGCACACCTCCGTCATTCAAGGCTATTTCCACAGTCCAAGGGTCAATTAGTCGCGCATAACCTTGCAACACCTCAACACCAAGTTCGGTATAGCGCGCTACGCTATCATGAGGCTCAATTTTTGCGATTATGTCATTTACCCGCGCCATAATGCGTCGAAAGTCGATGTGAGGCTGAGTCGCCCCAAGACCATAGCGCTCACCATGTCGCTGCTGCGCAGCAAGTTTGGCGGTTTTAATCAAGGCTTTACTCGGCACACAACCATAGTTCAAACAATCGCCACCCATCTTGTGGGCTTCGACCAAGGTCACTTTCGCCTTTACTGCCGCCGCGATATAGGCGCTAACCAATCCTGCGGCTCCGCCACCAATAACAATTAAGTTACGGTCAAATTTTTGAGGACGCGACCACTGGCTATTTTTCTTTCTCGCAGCAAGCCAGCCCAAACTCTTTTTCGCAAGCAAAGGGAACACGCCAAGGAGTACAAAGGAGAACAATAATGAGGGCGACAATATTCCCGATAAACTCGATAACTCACTAAGCTGACTGCCCGCATTCACATAAACCAAGGTCCCCGGCAACATACCAAGCTGACTAACCCAGTAAAATTGCCTCAGTTTGATAGACGTTAAGGCCATCAACATATTAATTAGGAAAAAGGGGAATACCGGCACCAGACGAAGACTAAAAAGATAGAAACTACCGTCGCGGGCGACCCCGTCGTTAATAGCCTTTAGTCGACTGGAAAAGCGGCGTTGCACTGAATCTCGCAACACGTAGCGAGTCATAATAAAGGCGAGCGTAGCACCGATACTCGATGCGAACGAGGCAATCAAAACGCCCCACGCTAGACCGAAGATACCACCCACCAGCAATGTCATCACAGCGGCCCCAGGTAGGGACAATGCGGTTATCACGATATAGGAGAAAAACAATATTACCGCCAAAATCACAGGCCGCTCAGCACGCCATGTCGCGAGGTCGATTTGTAGTTGTTTGACCCCGTCTAAACTGAGGTAATGATCGAAACCGAAGCCAAAAAATGCGACTACAAGGAGCGCAATCAAGCTTAAAAACACGACTTTCTTTAGCATTACCACCTCTTAATAGGCCTACTTATTTGCAAGGATAAGATCTTAGACCTTTAGTCTTTGGACGCCATTTTAAGGCCATACCCTCTTTACTAAAGCGCATATGTCTTTAAGACTACTAGCCATAAAATCGATGCTCTCGCACTCCATTTGATACAGAGAGTGACGCCAAATGGATCACAATGACGAGTAAACAGATTTTACACAAGACCGATGAACCATTGCGCCTCGCGCTACCGTGGTTAACAAGCTAGCAGAAACATGATGAATGCGCCCATACACACTAAAATGAGTATTGGTGACATTGTCGCTTCGATATGGGCTCCTTAGCCAACGCTATACTGCCATTTAGAGAGTCATTTAAGCCGATGTTGTTGAGAGTATGGCGAGACACTGGCAATGAAATAGTGTTCCTTACTAATGCCAGATTAATTTTTAAGTAGGCCCTACAAATATCCTGCTACCGCTTGCACTATTGCAGGTGAATCACCTTCTGAAACCCAAACCACTAAAACAGATCTTTTCTGTCCCTCATCGGGGATATCTGGAGCCGCCAGGTTTTTAGTTAAATGCTTGCCATGAGAAGCGGCGCCAAAAGGATATTCAGCGTGGGACAGCACAACAAAGTCATGTTTCAGCAGCCGGCCGCGGTTTTCACCCCGACGAACTTGAGTCTCTAAACCCATGCCGATAATAGCGACGTGCAACTGGAAACTGGAAGCATCCTCTTTGATAGGCGCAAAGCTGAGCGAAAGAGGCTTGGTATACTCGGGCCAGCGCACCGCCAACACGCCCACCTCATTATTGGAGCTTGGTAATTGATCGGCGGTAACAAGGCGGCCTCGACTAAACCACGCCCGCCACTCTCGATTATTAACAACAAAGCCCGGCGTATACACCTGTGACACGATATTAGCGCGGCTCAAAGCCCGTTGACGCGAGGAAAACGCTGCCTCTGAAAAGCGATCTCGCCAGCCAAGCTGGTTCCAATAGTCGACATGAAATGCGAGAGGTATAACTCGCGAAAAAATAGCTGAATCCTTGCTAAGTGACGACAACCAAGCATCTGCACGTGGGCAGCTACTGCAACCTTCGGAGGTGTACAGCTCAATTGTCGTTACCGCTTCGCGCTGGCTTTGCAACTCTAAGGCCTGCAGCGGGAAAGCGACAATCAAAGCACTTATCAACAGTCCGAACGCAGTAAAATTTAGCGCCTTGTTCATAATCTGATCCCGCGTGTTAATTTGCCGTTATCGAATATGTATAAGCCAATGTTAAAAACGGCTAAAAAGTAGACGCAGGGATTATCGCGATGTTACACGGGGCACTTTATTGATAGGAGGTTTGCTAGAAAGAAGAATGCGGCAACTAAGTAGCCGCCGCATTCCAGAACGATGGTACAACTATTTATTAATCGCGCGCAGCATCCACGCAGTCTTCTCATGAATTCGCATACGGTCGGACACTAGCGAAGCGGTAGATTCGTCGTCAGCCTCTTGCGCCACCTTCAATACGGTACGGCAACTCTTCACTACTTGCTCATGACCTTTGGTGAGGATGTCCACCATCGCATCGGCATCTGGCACGCCGTCAAATTCTTCAATCGAACTGAGGCGAGCAAATTCTTTATAGGTTCCAGGCGCCGCGACGTCCAGGGTACGGATACGCTCAGCAATATCATCTACCGCGAGCGCTAACTCGGTGTAATGCTCTTCAAACATCAGGTGGAGATCGCGAAAACGCGGGCCGGTCACATTCCAGTGGAAATTATGAGTTTGCAGATAGAGCGTATAGGAATCTGCAAGTAATACCTTTAACCCGCCGGCAATCTGTTCACGATTCGCTTCGTTAATACCAATATCGATAGCTTTCATACACATTCTCCCTTTGGTGGTTTGATAGCTTAATGTTTGTAACTAAACCTTGTTGACCAGCTTAACAAAGGCACATCCATATCTAAAATATTAATTTAGAATGCCACTGATAGTGTAAGGCTATGACAGTTATTCTACAGAGGAGTTCATTGAAGAGCTGCGTAGCAAAACATCTATCTTGAGCAAGCGCGCGCAGACCGTTAAGCTGAGGCTCCTATTACTCATGCAAAGCAATTAACTGGGGTGACAGATGGTTTTATTGAAGGGACGCAATAATCTAAACAAGCAATTGTCTCGTTTTAGCGTCTTCTTATTAGCTTTATTCGCGCTCAGCGCATGCACTAGCACGCCTAAAGAAGCCCCTACGTCCACAATGCAAGGTGGTTTCACCCAATGTGAATCACCAAGGCCAGAAATGTGTACGCGGGAATACCGTCCCGTGTGTGGTCATGTAGATACAGGTATCCGCTGCGTAACCACTCCTTGCCCGTCTGAACGACATAATACTTTTGGAAACGCCTGCAGCGCCTGTGCTGACGAGACGGTCATTGGCTATGAGCTTGGCGACTGTGCCAGCTACGGCAAATAAGGACAAACTACAGAAAAAAAAGGCCCTCAGCGCAAGCTGAGGGCCTTTTTAATCACACTTAGAAAATTAACGTTCAATGATGGCGGTAACGCCCTGCCCACCTGCGGCACAAATTGAAATCAAACCACGGCCACTGCCCTTTTCTTCCAGCATTTTGGCCAAGGTCGCCACAATACGGCCACCCGTGGCTGCAAAAGGGTGGCCCGCTGCCAAGGAACTACCGTTAACATTTAACTTGCTACGATCAATACTGCCCAGCGCACGATCAAGGCCCAATTTGTCTTTACAGAAAGTTTCGTCCTCCCATGCCTTCAGGGTCGCTAACACCTGCGCAGCAAATGCCTCGTGAATCTCGTAGTAATCAAAATCCTGCAAAGTTAGCCCCGCTTTCGCCAACATACGCGGTACCGCATAAGCTGGAGCCAGTAATAATCCTTCTTTTTCTGTGGCACCGTCTTTCCCAAAGAAGTCCACCGCAGCTGTTTCAATAATAGTGAGGTAAGCTCGCACCGGTAAACCGCGCTCTTTTGCCCACTCTTCACTTGCCAGCAATACCACTGAAGCACCGTCGGTCAACGTTGATGAATTACCTGCCGTCAACGTGCCTTGGCCACTTTCCTTGTCAAAAGCAGGCTTTAATGAAGACAGCTTTTCAATAGTCGTGTCGGCGCGCAAAATATTGTCTTTATTTACGCCATTAAAGGGCGTAATCAGGTCATCAAAAAATCCACGCTCATACGCGGCCGCTAAATTTTTATGACTGGTGCAGGCCAGCTCATCTTGCTGGTCACGGGGAATCTGCCAGGCTTTTGCGGTCACTTCTGTGTGCTCGCCCATAGACATACGCGTGCGCGGCTCAGCATTGGCAGGAATCAAGACACCGACATCTTTCGGACGCAACTGCAAAAAGGGTTTTACACGTTCGCCAAAACTACGAGCTTTATTCACTTGCAACAAAATCTTACGTAAGCCCTCACTTACACCAATAGGTGCATCAGAGGTGGTGTCTACGCCACCGGCAATACCCGCTTCAATTTGACCGAGCGCTATTTGGTTGGCAACGACATTGATCGCTTGCAAACCGGTACCGCAGGCTTGTTGAATATCGAAGCAGGGCGTATCTGAGTTAAGAGACGTGCCTAATACGGACTCGCGGGTCAGGTTAAAATCGCGGCTGTGCTTCATCACGGCACCGGCAACTACATCGCCGAGCAACACACCTTGCAGATTATAACGCTGCACCAAGCCCTCTATTGCTGCAGTTAGCATAGACTGGTTGCTCACGCCGAAATAGGCTGTGTTAGAGCGAGTAAACGGAATACGGTTACCGCCAATGATCGCTACGCGCTTAATTGCCTGTGACATAATCTGACCTCAAAAAATCATATAAGAGTAAAGTGGCCGCAGTTTAGCAAGCTTCTCTATAGCCACATTGGCTGAATCGACCGTTCTATAGGTCGGCACTGTCAATCATCTTATAGAATAGTGCGGCTACAATGCAGCCATTAAAGAACTGTGCTAGGTATTTGACAGAGCCGTGTTCGACAAAGCTGCTATGTAATGTAGACCGAATTACCGTATTTAACACCCCCGATGGAGATCTGAGTATGAGCGATAGAATCGAAAAGCTGATTAATTCTGCAGCAGGTAAAAAACTGCTTGGCGCCATGGGTGTAACCGTACCAACTGAGTTACTCCGCTATGACACCACACAGCACAGCTATTTCTCGGGTGCCGTTTTAGTCGGCGCAGGTGACAACGCACAGTTACTCAGCCGAGTGCAAAGCAATTTCGCTGAGAGTGATGCCCAGGTGTTTTACAGCCCAGAGGCCGCCACTCAACTGGGTGGTGATACAGATAGCAATACTGCAGAGCGCTATCAGGCACTCGTATTTGATGGCAGCGGTTTGCTTGACGCTACCGAGCTAGTATCAGCCTACCGTTTTTTTAATGCCAACATCCGCAAACTTAAAAGTAGCGGTAGAATTGTGATTCTGGGACGCCCGCACTTGTTGTGCGCTACCCCCGAAGCCGCTGCTACCCAACGCGCACTTGAAGGTTTGAGCCGCTCTTTGGCCAAAGAAGTGGGCGGCAAGGGCGCGACAGCGCAATTAATTACCGTCGCCGACGGCGCCGACGCTAACCTAGATAGCAGTCTACGTTTTATCTTGTCTCCTAAGTCAGCGTATATCAGCGGCCAAGTAATAAAAGTGCGGGCGGCAAGCACAAACACGATATCTGACTGGCATAAGCCGTTGGCCGGCAAAATTGCCTTGGTGACTGGCGCCTCACGGGGTATTGGCGAAGCCATCGCTGACACTCTGGCCCGCGATGGCGCGACCGTTGTCGGTGTCGATGTTGCGCCTATGGAGACTGACTTGAACAAGGTTATGACGCGCCTAAACGGAAAAGCGGTTATTGCCGACATCACTAGTGCTGACGCTCCCGCCATTATCGCTAAAGCACTAAGCGAACTCGGCGGCGCCGATATTATTGTTCACAACGCTGGCGTAACCCGCGATAAAACCATTGCCAATATGAGCGAGCCACATTGGCAGATGACACTAGATATCAACTTAGCGGCAGCTCAACGCATCACGGCTGAGTTACTCAAAACCAACACCATCAACGACGGCGGCAGCATTATCGGCGTTTCATCTATGAACGGTATCGGTGGTCAACGCGGACAAACCAATTATGCCGCATCAAAAGCCGGTGTTATTGGCTATGTTGATTTCATGGCCCAGTCAAAAGAGCTAGCCGATAAAAACATCACCGTGAACGCCGTGGCGCCCGGCTTTATAGAAACCGCCATGACCGCAGCAATTCCATTGTTTACCCGCATGTTTGGCCGCCGCCTTAACTCACTATCGCAGGGTGGTTTGCCTGTGGATGTGGCCGAAACGATTTCATTCTTCGGCAATCCGGCGTCGCGCGGTGTAAGTGGTAATACCGTGAGAGTATGCGGTCAATCATGGTTTGGCGCTTAACACACGCCAACATTTTCAAAGTAATACACTGCCCTGCCGATTTAGGCGGGGCCTTTGCGATAATAATACAGACTTAGATTTATCGATCGCGAATGCCGGCGATCTTTTATGTTTTCTCCCAGCAACGGTATGATGGTCAGAGCACAGTTTGAATCATGGAGGATTCACAATGACCGCTCAGCGTTTTTCATACAAGTATCGCAAACTAGTGTCATTACTAATCAATACACTGATTGCCACGCTAGTATTAACCCCACATACATTACTTTATGCCGCCGAAGCCCTTTCCAAACCCGCGTTAATGCTCGCCAATGTCTATCGCAGTGACATTGACCTTGAGAAATACTGGGTAAGTGAAAAGTACGACGGGGTGCGCGCATTTTGGAACGGGCACCAGCTCGTTTCTCGACAGGGCAATATATACCGGGCTCCAAACTGGTTTACAGCAGACTTCCCCAACACTGCCATCGACGGCGAGCTGTGGATGGGGCGGGGAAAGTTTGACGCCCTATCTGGCGCGGTACGCAAACAGAGTCCCGTTGAATCTGAATGGAAGACGATTCGTTTCATGGCATTTGACCTTCCCGAGACAGAAGGCAATTTTGATTATCGTTTAGGGCTGCTGAAACAGATCATCAGCAACACTTCCTCGCCCTACCTACACTTAGTCGTACAGCGAAAATTCAGCGATGAACTCACCTTGATGAACTACCTTGACGAGGTTATTGAGGCGGGTGGTGAAGGCCTGATGTTGCATTTAGCTAGCGCAACATACCATTCCAATCGCAGTGATGACCTACTCAAACTAAAGCGCCACCAAGATGCCGAGGCAACTGTGATAGAGCACCTCCCAGGCAAAGGGAAATACACAGGGATGCTAGGTGCCATTTTAGTGGAAACCAATGAAGGGCTGAGATTCAAAATTGGCAGCGGATTTTCAGATGCCGAGCGCGAAACTCCACCGCCTATTGGCTCAGTGATTACTTACAAATACTACGGAGTTAGCAGCAATGGCACGCCGCGATTTGCGAGCTTTTTGCGTCTGAGAAACGAAATCTAAACCCGCTGAAGAGTATGCTCACTCACTTTCTAAAGCCTGCACCGCTTTTTTCTGCTGACGATATTCAATGGGCGTCAACTCAGTCCAGCGTTTGAAGGCCCGATAGAACGTGCTGGGCTCCGAAAAACCGGTCAAATACACGACATCGGCAATACTCTCATCGGTGCGAGCCAATAAGCGCTTAGCTAATACGCAGCGGTAATCCGCCAATACCTGATTAAAGCTCGTACCGGCCTCAGTGAGGCGGGCGCGCAAAACACGCTCATTCATATTTAAACGAGCGGCAATGTTTTCTAGGCTTGGCTGACCAAGCTCAAGCATTTCAGCAATTATTTGCCGCACATCGCCAACCACATCCTGACGCGACAATCGCTCCAATTGCTTGCTAGCCAATTTCTCGTGCAATTTGAGTAAGTCGGGCTCGGCATGAGTAGAGGGTGTCGCCAAAATTGAAGTGGCAAACACCAAGGAGGATTCACTTTGTTCAAAATGTACGGGGCAACCAAACACCCTTTCGTATTCCGCCACATCGCCAACCGCAGCATGGGTCAAATTGACCGCATCAATTACAAAAGCGCCATCGGTGACCGCCTGAAAATAACGGATTAAAAATCGCGCAAAACATTCATTGCGGTGACGGAAACTAGGGTCATCATCTCCTGCAAACTCAAGCACCATTCGCGATTGCGGTTCGCCAATTTGCAGTTCAAACTGCATGGCATCGGTCACCAAGCGCTGATAGTTCTGCGAACGCTTTAAACCTTCGCCAAAATTTGGGCTGCTCAGAAACAAGTATTCCAATACTTGACCGCGATATACTTGAACGGCATCGGCCAAGTGCAGACCAATATTTTGATCTCCGCTCACTTCTTCCAATACTCGCCAAAACTGTAATTGGGCTGTGTGTGGGAAGCGAGCACTACGATCTTGCAACAGGGTTGGCGAAATTCTGCACTCGCTGACGATACGCTCAACATCCAGCCCCATACTCTGCATAGCCGGATATACCAGCTGAATCAGGAAACTGGAGTCGCTGAGATCGGAAAAATTTTTAGCGTTTGATGCTGTCATTCAAGCGGGTATCTTTTGTACAAAATATCAACACTGGCGAGCATTGACCGAACTGCCGTAAACGACACTGAGGCTGGGCAAATTCTTGATGCCGCATTTTTCTTTATACTTTAGGGTATGTATGCAATTGTTACAAACCAGTGTGCCACGCTCAGTATGGAGATAGAGTCGAATGACCGCAAGCAATGAGTTCAGGCTCAAGTCACTACCCAGCACACCGCCAATGCTGCTAAAGGCGGCGATTACCCGAAAAAAGCCCAGTAGTACGCCGATCTTTCCTAAGCAAATATTGGTAGTGGGCAATATCAAAAGCAATATTAAACAGCTGCGTCGCTACAACGAGGCCTGTGGCTTTACTGAAAGTAGTCTCTTTCTGTCGCCCAGCTTTCTCCACGTGCAAGTCTTTCGTTTGCATATGAAATTAATGCTCAATAAAGACTTCCCAGTCTCACCTATGGGCTGCTTACATTTAAGTAATACTATTGTTCAGCACCGGCAAATCAGCAGCGAGGAAGAAGTCCAGCTCCGCTGCCAAGTAGCCGAACACCATGTCACTGACAAGGGCTATGAATTCACATTCCACTGTGACGCATTCTGCGGTGACGAACTGGTGTGGGAAGATACTAGCCGTTATTTATCCCGTGCTAGAACCAATATCGCCAGCGCTCCCAAGGCGGCCCGCGCCGAGCCACGCAACTACCTGAACTCCCGCACTATCGAGATCAAGCGCAGCGACGCCCGACAATACGCCCGCGCCTCTGGCGACTTTAATCCCATTCATCTCCACGACCTCAGCGCCAAGGTACTGGGCTTTAAGCGTATGGTCATCCACGGCATGTGGAGCAAAGCTGCTTGCTTAGCGGCATTAAGTGATGACGTTAAGAGCAACGCTTTTCGCTGCCATGTCGACTTCAAAACGCCCATATTTTTACCGGCTAGCGTGCGGCTAGATTATGAGCAAGGCGAGTCGAGCTTGGATTTTGAATTGCGGGATAAAACCGGTGTAAAACCGCATCTAATAGGCTTTATCCAGCCACTATAAGATAGCGGCTGGCTCACTATCACTTTATTTAAGTGCCTGTGGCGCTAGATTTTCAAGCATGGCGCGAATACCATCGCGCCAATCTACTCGGGTCTCACCGATAAGTTCATGCATGAGAGTGGTATCTATAGACAGACTACCGAATGCCGAGGCTTTCTCGTTAAACTTTGGTGCAAACCCAGTCAGCTCGGTTATATACCCGCACCACTCCTCAATACTTACCGCCTGAGAACCACCAAAGTTGGTCGTGGTGACATCAGTACTCGCGGCAGCCAATAAATACGGGATCTTTTCAATGTAATCTTCGGCATGCAACAGATTGTAGGTATTTGGTCCTTCGGGATGAATATCAATAGGGATATTCTCCTTCATCATCAGCATGTGAAAATAGGGCCATCCGCCATTATTACCGTAAGGCACACTGAGACGGGCAATCGTGGTGGGGATAGAAAATTGCTTCGCGGCGAAACGGCACACCGTTTCTGCCGCAATTTTAGCAATACTGTACGTGGGGAACATGGCGCGATGATTATCACCTAATGGATCTGATTCTTTGCGCGGAGAGTGACCCGCGTATTCATATACCGCGGTGGACGAGAAGTGCAAAAAAGCCTTAGCACTTTTGCAGCGAGCCATTAGATACCCCACTCCTTCGCCATTTGCGGCGAGATCGTAGGCAAAGTTACCCGATTTGACCACAGCCAAATTCAATACATAGTCAAACTCATCAGGGCAGGCTTGTAAGCTGCTCTTATCAGCCAGATCGGCGCGAATAACCTTGATACCACGCGACTCTAGCGCCGCTTTATCGCTATCTTTACTAAAACGCGCCAGCGCCGTGACATTGGCAATCTTACTAAGCGCATCCACGATCGGTGCGGCGACTTGCCCTGTTGGGCCAGTAATTAGGATATTGGTATTATTTAAATCAACGGGGCTTACCGGCATATTTATTCACCTGCTGCATAGAATTATTATAAGAGTGGTTTCAGGAGCAGAAGTGTAACCAAGTGTAAAACGATTTTCGCCATCCAAACGGATGGCGAAAAAGAGAAAGGATTTAGCTCGAAAATACTAAAGAAAACTTTCTAACTCTCGCAGCCAATCCTGCAGTTTCTTCATGTTTTCCGGCCCGAGGCGCCACATCCATTTACTTAGCGGATCCGCATTCTCTAAAACTGGATCAACGTATTCATACAGCACCTTGGGTTGCTTCAGGGCGGCATCTTCGGGAATAGGCTCTACCATCAGCAAATGTTCAATCATCGTGCGCAACTGGTTGTCAAAAGATTGGGGGTTACCCAATTCATTGTAGCTGCCCTCTAAAAATGGCGACCATTTTTTATAGTAAATCGCCAAGTTTTTCGGCTCCACCGCCGTTACCGTATTGACTAGGCCATCCCAACGCTTGAAGTTTCCTGGGTCGTTCTGGAAGCCTTTTTCTGTCTTAACTGCCAAGAAAGGCTCTTTGTTATACACCAGCGGCAGATGCTTGGTCGGGAATCGGTAAGTAGCAAGTTGATCGACCACAGAAACCCATTTCCGAACTTGCTCATCAGGCTGCATCCATTCGGCCAACGGTGCCGACAAAGTCGCTGCCGCAGAGCGCAGTTGCTCATCGCTGCCATCGATAGCCACAGGTGGCTCAGGCGCCGAAGCCGCCTTTTCTTTGTAATCAGACTCCGACTCTACCGCCAGTGTCTCCTTCACCTTCTTTTTGGCGGCTGCGTCATCGACCGTCTCAACTACCGGCTCGTTATACTCACTATTCACCGAACGATCTAAGACGTACCAGACAAACCCGGCGACGGCGACGATCACCACTACTGCAGATAAGGCTTTCCAATTCATTACTCATTCCTGTTTTATTTATCACGCAAGGGGATTTTCCTGCTGCCATCACTGGGGCCAGAAGACCAGTCTCAGCAATGACTTAACCCTAACGCCGGTAGCTATTACATGCAAATTATCTCTGCATGTTATAACCGCGACTCAAAATCAGCAATATAGACTGCCATACCGAGTCGATAACTCAAGAAATTAGCAAGGAAAACGCCACAGAACGTGGCGTACAAACAGAGATTTCACTATCTAGCAGTGAAAGAAAGGCTTTAAAGGTCGAAATCGTCCAATAGATCCAATTCATCCATCAGGCGTTTGCGCTCTAAACGCTCTTCAATTTTGCGACGAATACTGCTATCGCCTCCACCCATAAGTCGCCGCTCCTCAAAATCAGGGGCTGAATCGTCTTCAAGGACATCGTCAATATCATCATCGGCTAGGTCATTTGCCATTACTTGCCCACTCCAGTACATCGTAGATACAGAATGAACCCCTCGGCTAACCGTGGTTGTTCAGGGCACTATTTATGACGAACTCGAATTTCTGTCAATAAAAATTTATACCTATAGCGTAAATATTTTCTTAACAGCGACCTTACCAAACCACTAGCAAAACACGTTACTGGCGCAAAGATGGCCGAAGGCTTAGCAAATCCGGCGCACTACAAGCGATTTAGGCCGTTCAGCGCCGCCGTTCGGTAGGCTTCAGCCATGGTTGGGTAATTAAACGTAGTGGTCACAAAATAGCGCAGGGTATTGCCGCCGTTCTGCTGTTTCATTATTGCCTGACCGATATGGATAATTTCCGCCGCTTCGGCACCAAAGCAATGAATACCGAGAATTTCCAAGGTCTCGGGGTGAAAGAGCAGTTTAAGCATTCCAACCGTCTCACCACTTATCTGGCCGCGGGCGGTATCTTTAAAAAATGCGCGACCCACCTCGTAAGGAATTTTCGCTTCGGTCAGCTCGCGTTCAGTCTGCCCCACCGAGCTAATTTCAGGCAGTGTGTAAATGCCTGTTGGCACGTCATCCACAAAACGACACTGCTCTTTGCCGCGGGCTGATGCCGCCGCTGAACGCCCTTGGTCGTAAGCGGCACTCGCCAAGCTCGGCCAGCCGATGACGTCTCCAGCAGCGAAAATGCCCGGCACAGTGGTTTGGTAATGCTCGTCCACAATTAACTGACCGCGATGATCTGTTTCCAGACCAATCTGATCCAAACCTAATTGATTGGTATTACCGCTTCGACCATTACACCAAAGGAGCGCATCGGCGTGGATACGCTTACCAGACTCCAGCAATACTTCGACGCCCTTGTCGCTAGCCACAACCGATTTATACACTTCGCGGTGGCGGATCATCACCCCCATATTCCGAAGTTGATAACTCAAGGCATCGGAAATTTCGTCGTCTAAAAACTCCAATAGACGATCCCGACCATTGATTAACTCGATTTTGATGCCAATACCGGAAAAAATTGACGCGTATTCGCAGCCGATAACACCCGCTCCATAAACAATGATTTTATTCGGGGTGTTGGTCATTTTCAGAATGGTATCGCTGTCATAGATCCGAGGGTGAGAAAAGTCGATATTTGCCGGGCGGTAGGGCCGCGAGCCAGTGGCTATTACCACACTACTCGCGGTAAAGGATTCCACCTGTCCCTCATCCGTCACCACTTCAACAGTATTCTTATCAACAAAGTGGCCGCGGCCAAAAATAAGACGAATCTGATTGCGGTAGTAGAAGCGACTGCGCATATCCACCTGCCGCGAAATGACTTCATTGGCATGACTAAGTAGACGGGGATAACTTAATGTTCGCGCGTCACCAATATCGCGAAACGCTGGCGTGGTATTGTATCTAATAGCCTGCCGCACCATATGCCGTAAGGCCTTTGATGGAATAGTACCTTGATGGGTACAAGCACCACCGACGGCGTCTTGCGCCTCCACCACCGCCACCCGATGCCCGTGCTTCATGGCATTCAGAGCAGCGCTTTCTCCGGCGGGGCCACTACCCAATACTAAAACGTCGTAATCAAATTTCGTCACAGAACCCGTCCGTTAAATCCGTAAACATAGCTACTCAGCATGAGTGAGCTAAGGAATATCTTGATGGTGATCATGGTAATACATTCTTTTCACAATTAAGATCGCGGCTCTGTATATCGTCACCGACGCTATACAACATAAGCAAGCCAGACTTTAGTAGGACACACCCATGCCCAATACGTCACCAATCCAGACCCGAGACTATTTTGGAGTGCGAACTCTACTCGCCTCACACCCCGATATGCGCCGCCTAAAGCGGGCCACGCACGCGACCCAGCTGCACGGCAATAAACTGTGGGGCAGTGCCTATCTGCTTATCGACTATTTACAAAAAAAACCACTACCTGCTGCAAGTAAAGTGCTCGACCTGGGCTGCGGATGGGGGCTAGCAAGCATATATTGCGCCAAGCATCTTCAAGCCACGGTAACTGCCGTCGATGCCGATCCCGCTGTCTTTCCCTACTTATCGCTGCTAGCGCAGCACAATGCGGTAAACATAAACACTCAATGTGCCCGCTTCGAAGCCCTAGATGCAGACACTTTAGCTCAGTACGACGTTATCATTGCCAGCGACATTTGCTTTTGGGATGAGATGAGTGAAGAAGTCTTCGATTTAATTCACCGCGCCGTTGATGCCGGTGTTGAAAAAATCATTATTGCAGACCCTCACCGGCCACCTTTCTTAGCGGTAGCCGAAGCGTGCATCGACGACTTTTTTGCCGAACTAATCCCCTGCGAAGTACTTACTAGCCGCCATCATCGGGGTAGCATTTTGTTAATTGAAAATGCCTAGGATACATCTGCCTCATTTGTCAGCTCTGGAAGTGTTTAGACACTAATACAAGCCCAAAGCTCATTCAACACTGTCTTAAAACTGCAATACATTTGTCACAATATTGAAAACACATCAGCGTATGGTTTCAGATGTGAGGATAAAACTATGCGCTTAATACAGTCGATAAATCAGTTCGATGTGCGAATGTTTCTGGCTTGCGTAAATACCCGCCACCAGCAACAGTTGTCTCGTGTAGCCCGAAGTGTATCAAAAACCGGCGACGGCTACGCCCAACTTGGCCTTCCCCTTTGTCTTTACGTGATGGGGGCGAGCCAAGGTCTAAGCTATTTTAGTGCGGTTATGATCAGTTTTGCCGCATGGCTGCCCATTTACTGGGTGCTAAAAAACACCTGCCGCAGAAAGCGACCGCCCGCCGCCATTCCGGCTTTTAGTGCCGCCATTATTGCCTCAGACGAATTCAGCTTTCCCTCTGGCCACACCGCAGCCGCCTTTTTACTAGCGACCATGACCGTGTTATTTTTCGGGGTTATCGGTACTCCACTTTTCTTGTGGGCAGTTGCCGTGGGCGCCTCGCGGGTAATCCTCGGCGTGCATTTCCCCACCGACACCCTCGCCGGCGCAAGCTTAGGTATTGGCATCGCGCATCTGGGACATTCGATTGTCACAGCGGTCTAACACCAATTTTCATATCATGCGCGCGGCCATCATACCGTCGCAAAACGACATCTATCACTCTCCACCTTCACTTCCCTCGCGCAGTGAGCCCAGTGGTAGCAAGCCCATCATGGGAGATCCATTATGAAACTCCTGTACGGAGTGCAGGGAACCGGCAATGGCCATATTTCCCGCGCCCGCATGTTGGCCAAACACTTTTCCGAAAAAAATATAGACGTTGAATATCTATTCTCTGGCCGTGCTGCCGATCAGTATTTCGATATGGAGATTTTCGGCGACTACCAACTCCGAGATGGTCTCAGTTTCGCGACAAACAAAGGTAGCATTAGCGCAATACAAACCCTACTCCAAACCAAACCGCTGACGTTTATTGGGGATGTTCGCAAACTCGATATCAGCTCTTACGATGCAATCATTACCGATTTTGAACCCGTCACCGCCTGGGCCGGCCGTCTAAAGAAAAAGCCTGTCATCGGAATTGGCCACCAGTACGCATTTGGCTACCCGGATGTACCTCAAAGCGGTGTCGACCTTCGCAACCGCCTTATTATGAAATTCTTTGCACCGACTCAATACCGCTTGGGATTACACTGGGATGCGTTTAACGCCAATATCGCGCCGCCGATAATCAATCCCGCCGAAATTCGCCAGCCTTGTGGCTCACCGGCACACATCGTCGTGTACCTGCCCTTTGAAGACCAGCAACTAGTCAGTGCAGCACTCGCGACATTTCCCAGTCAAAAATTTATTCAATTCGCGCCTCAATTACAGCGTGAGGAGCGCGCAAATATAAGCCTTAGACCAACTAGCCTACACGATTTCAAACATAATCTATGCCAAGCCAAAGGCGTAATCTGCAATGCTGGATTTGAATTAATTAGTGAATGCCTGCATATGGGAATTCCGGCCCTCGCAAAACCCGTAGCGGGACAGTCAGAACAATTAGGTAACGCCGCCGCCCTGCAACAACTCGGCGTGGCAACCGTTATGTATGACTTCTCAGCACAGCATATTGAAAACTGGCTCGCTAATATCCCCGCGCAAACCGCCGCGCACTATCCCGATGTCGCCGCGGCGATTTGCGACTGGCTATTGAGCGGCGAGTGGCATGACAGCTCAAGACTGGTGTCAGAGCTTTGGGAACAAACTGGTCGGCCCGCCGACAAGATTGCCGCGACAGGCTGATACCGACCATGAGATATAAAGAACAAGCCCGTATAGAGGACATAGCAAATCATACGGACGCCGCCTCGTACGGGCCGGATTTCCCAGATTTCACCAGCGTTATGGACGACTGCCGTGGCCGTCTTCGCCACCGGCTTTCTGAGCTGCTTTCCACCGAACAGCTTTGCCGACAAGCTGGCGATTTAATTACCACCCGCACCGAAGCTCTCGTTGACGTCGATGAATTTACCTTACCCGTGGTATCGCTCACCATTGGCAACCCAAACATTGCAAAGCACTGCCTGCTGCTCACCGCCGGCATCCACGGCGTAGAGCGCATAGGCACTCAAGTTCTGTTAGCGTGGCTAGAAACAGTAATAGAACGGTGCCGCTGGGATAGCCATTGGCGATCGCAATTTGAAAGCGAGATCGCCATAGTCGCAGTGCCAATAGTTAATCCCGGCGGCATGTTGCAAGACTCCCGCTGCAACCCAAACGGCATCGACTTAAATCGCCACGCTCCTATTGACGCAGAGGACAAGGTTCCCTTTTTAGTCGGCGGTCAGCGCATATCAAAAGCTATTCCCTGGTACAGAGGAAAACGCGGAGCCGATTTCGAAAGCGAATTTGTTGCCCTGCAAAATATTATTAAACGCTATTGCCAGGTAGATCGTCCCAGTATTGTCGTCGACTTTCATTCCGGATTTGGCTTTCAAGATCATCTGTGGATTCCCTATGCCTATCGCCGTCAACCCATCGACGACATCGGCAGCTATGTCGCGCTGAAATTACTGTGGGAGCGCAACTTCCCCCATCACAATTATGTGTTTGGTCCGCAAGCCATGCACTACCTTAGTCACGGTGATATTTGGGATTACTTTCATCGACAATGTCGCGCCGACGGAATTACCTTACTGCCACTCACCCTCGAAATGGGATCGTGGTTGTGGGTTAAAAAACATCCCCAACAACTGTTTAGTTTTGCCGGATTATTCAACCCCACCGTTCCTCACCGCCACGCTAGAGTTCTGCGCGGTCATCTGCTATTAATTGACTTTCTACTGGCTGCGGCAAGAAACATCGAGCACTGGCAACCCAAAGGCGAACAGGAGCGGGAGATGCAGCAAATGGCACAAAGCCTCTGGTATCGCCAACTATGAACGCCAACGCCGACATTAAGCACTGGCTATTTCTTCGCGGTCTGAGCCGGGAGCAAGCTCATTGGGGTGAGTTTATAAAACGCTGTGAAAGGGAACTCGGCTGGTATTGTCACGCTGTTGATCTACCCGGATTCGGTAGCGAGCACCTGCGCAAGTCGCCCCTCACCATGTCGGAAATACGCCGCGACATTCAGCAGCGACTTCCCTCAGAGCTCGCCAATAACAATTCAACATTCGGCATTGTTGCACTGTCACTAGGTGGCATGGTGGCGCTAGATTGGCTGGCGACGTCGCCGAATAATATCGCCAAGGTTATATTCATTAGCACTAGCAGCGCAGACTGTGGCCTCTTTAAACGCTTAAAACCCAGCGCGCTGCCTGCAACACTTTACGCGCTATTTGCTTTGTCACCGCGCAAGCAAGAGCGCGCAATACTCAATATGGTGAGCAATAATAAATCCAGCCATGCGGCACTGCTCGAACAGTGGTGCCAAATACGCGCCCGCCACCCGGCAAGTAAACGCAATGTGATACGCCAGCTTATTGCGGCATCACGCTTTTACTCACCGTCAAAGGAACGCCTCGCACATTCCTGCGGTCACTTCATTAGCAGTCGCGCGGATAGAATGGTGTCGTATCAATGTAGTGAGCATCTGGCAGAGAAATATCACTGGCCGCTAAGACTGCATGACACGGCTGGGCATGACCTACCGATTGATGACGCTGACTACTTGCTCGCCAGCTTCAAGCAGATCGCTTGCTGCGCTGAATAAATCGCAAGCAATATTTGAAGACCTGGAGGACTTTTAAAAGCTAGCGAAGGAAAAGCCTTAGCTAGCTTAGCGCTTGATGTTTCACGCCACTTTATCCGCGCGTGCCTCCGCAAAGTCTTCACCCAGATAGCGCTTGCGACGCGCTGGTTTCATTTTTTGCAGGTCTACCAAGACCAGGCCGTCAATGCAGTCTGCGAAGTCAGGGTCAACATTAAACGCGGTAAAACTCACGCCATCTTCGTCACACAGTTCCGTATATTGCTTGTACAAGGTAGGTACAGCGCAGCCCATTGCCGCCAACTGATCTTTTAACTGTGCAAACTCGGTGCGGTAGTCGTCGCCGCTAAATACGGTCTCCGTTAACTCACTTTTATAGGGACTATTGGCATTCGCCCAAGGCTGAGTTGCGGGGAAGTGGCGCTGATAAAACTGAATCAATAAATCTTTGGCGCCGCGGGGTAAACTATCACTCAAGCTAACAGGGCCAAACAAATAGCGCACTTCAGGGTAGCGGCGAAGATAGGTACCCAAACCCTGCCACAAGTAATCCAGACCGTTTCGCCCCCAGTAGCGCGGCTGAACAAAGCTGCGCCCTAACTCTGCTCCGCACTCGAAATACTCTTCAGCATAAGGTATCTGATATTCGAAAAGCGATTCGCTGTACAGGGTTTGGCCGTCAGCTAAATCCGTCACGCGCTTTAAGCGATAAGCGCCGACCAATTCGAGTTGATTCTCGTCCCAAAGCACGATGTGATCATAGTAGGCATCAAATGCATCTACGTCGCGACGGCGGCCGGTACCTTCACCCACCGCCCGAAAACTCACTTCACGAAGACGGCCAATTTCACGCATCACCGTGCAGTCACCACTGTACTGATAGCAATAAATTTCCATGCCGTCACGGGTGCTGCCTAAATGATCACACTTGCGAATAGCGCGCCGCAACTCCTGACGATCCTCTGGGTGAGCTACTGCCTGCGCAACCGGCATAAAACAGGGTTCACCACCGCGTTTTCTTCGACCGAGTTTATAGATATGTTTTTTAAACAAACGTACTTTAGCTGGTGCGGTCAATGGTAACTTTTCGTATACATCCGCCTCTATCGCAGGCCCAATAGTCACCCGTACGGTGCGATTATTCTGTTTGAACATCTCCCTAATAAGCCACAGGGTCGACAGCGGTTTCGCAAGCAATGACAGGGCATAGAAGAATACCGAATTTCGCGCATTGATATGCACAGGCAAAATAGGCGCCTTAGCTTTACTCGCAAATTTAATAAATCCATTGCGCCAACGACCATCGCGAATACCCGCCGGACTAAAACGAGAAACCTCGCCAGCGGGAAAAATAATAACCGCACCTTCGCCGCTCAGATGACTGTGAATTGCCTGCAAATTTTCTTTGCGATTGCGCTTACCGCTCATATTGTCGACGGGAAGCAGCAATGACCGCAGCGGCTTGATGGCATATAGCAACTCGTTCGCAATGACTTTAACGTCGCCGCGTACTTCCGACACCAACTTGAGCAAAGCGAGACCATCGAGACTGCCAATGGGATGGTTCGAAATGATGACAACTCTGCCGCTAACGGGAATACGCTCTTTATCTAACGCGCTTACTGCGTAGCCAAAATCAAAATAATCCAGTCCTTTTTCAATAAAGTCCAAGCCCTGAACATAGGGGAAATCTTTTTCAAACTGCTTAAATTCCGCCTCGTGAAAAAGATATTTTAATAGGGCTGACAGCGTTCGCCTTATACGCGGATTGCCCTTGGAAATTTTAGGGAATTGCTCATCAATCACAGCATCAACGGAAATCATGATATTTACTCCTGATTATTACCCAGCACGCCGCAGCGGGAGAATTTCCGCTTTCACCGGGCCGCCATTGCCTGTCATGCTTTGCAATAAGGTTTGATGTTCCGTCCACTGCACCAATTCTAAATTTCCTTCGTGGGTTTCACCCAACAAGGTACAGTTTTCAATCCAATCACCGTCGTTGCAGTACAACAGACCTTTTATTTTCTTTAAGGCGGGCTGATGTATATGCCCGCATATAACACCATCGAGACCTCGTCGCGCGGCCTCTTTAACTGCCGCATCTTCAAACACGGTAATGACCTGCCGAGCGTTGGGAATACGTTGTTTTATGTACGTAGCCAGCGACCAGTAATTGCGCCCAAAACGGCGACGGAAAAAATTAGCCCAGCGATTTAAAAACAACAGAAAATCATAGGCAGCGTCACCAATAAGATTCTCCCATTTGCTTAGTAAGATATGCTCGTCTAGACAGTCGCCATGGAACATCAATAAGCGTTTACCGCTTACCGTGGTATGGATTGCCTCGCGCTTGATTTCAATAGGACCGAGGATGTGGCCAACATAATCGCGCATCGGCTCGTCGTGGTTACCGGGAATATAGACAACCCGCGTGCCCTCACTGGCTTTGGCAAACAAAGCTCTAACCACATCATAGTGGCTTGCTGGCCAGTGAAAGGTGCGCTTGAGCGCCCATAGATCTACAACATCACCAACAAGATAAAGCGTCTCGCATTCAACACTGTTGAGAAAATTGAGAAGGTAGTCAGCTCGACAATCTTTAAAGCCGAGATGAATATCGGATAGCCAAATCGTTTTGTATCTATTCCTTGTTTCCACGCTCATGCATCCTCTTTATGCATTTGTGGCAAGATTAGGACTTAAAAGTGACAAACAGAGGGCTTTTTGAAGACAGATTTATGACAATTTTATCTGGGACGCTACCAAACCGTCGCCGTTCATCTATGATTCAGACAGCAAGTCTAGAATCATCCACTGGCAAATATATGAAGCCCATCAACAGATACCACACACAGCGAGAAGAAAATAATGACTACCGTTAAAGGATTAATACTCGTCATAGGCTTTGGCTTGAGCGTAACAATGGCAAGTGCTGCCGTAGCAGCTGATACTTCCAGCAGCGCAAGAGACGATGATCTCCAAAAGCAAATTATCCAGCTTCGCAAGGAACTCGATGCACTTAAAAGTATTATACAAAGGGAAGCCGATGGCACACTTCGGGTGGTTTCAGATATGCAGGTTGAGCGCGGTGTCGCAAGCCCGAGCCTGCAAGACAATGGCGGCAGTTTAAGCATCAATTCTCGGCGCGATTTAACGATGGCAACGGCTAAAAAGCTGGTCATAAATTCAGGCGATGAACTTACCCTGCAAAGTGGACAATCTTCGATCACTATGAAGAAGAATGGCAACATCATCATCTCAGGTACTGTATTAGACATACGGGGCTCTTCAGATATTATTGTTAAGAGCCCGACAAATACCTCGCTAAAGGGTAGCAAAATAAATCAAAACTAAACCGAATACAGGCTGGTGCGATGAGATGCTCAACAAACCAGCCTGACCCTATATTTGCGCAGCCAGAGAAATCACGCGGATTCAGGTTTACGCTTTGAATTAAATAAGGTGGCTATCGCGGTGGGATTAGACGGAAAAAATAAATGTAAGTACGACGCGGTCAAACCACGGCTGCGGTAAATTTCTTCGCCCGGCGCTGGATGGCGCTGTCGGCGACCACAGCCAATCGGATCCGGCGTATTATTAGATGCGGAACGATGATGGGCGTGGGCGCGAATATCTCCCTCGGGCAACACCGCGGTTTGCATTCCTTGACAACCACCGCGATCTCGCATCGCCGCTTGACCGCTCAACAGCCCGAGCATCTCAAAGCTATTTCCACTCAGATCACGCAGGCTTTCTAGGCAATACATAAAACCACCGCACTCCGCCAAAATAACCTTATCCGCCAAATAAAAATCGCGGATTTGCGATCGCATCGCACCGTTCTCAGCCAGGGCGCTGGCGTGTAATTCGGGGTAGCCACCTGGCAACCACAACACATCTGCGTCTGGTAATTGCTGATCCTGCAAAGGGGAAAAATACATCAACTCCGCACCCATATCTTTCAGCATTTGCAGATTGGCGGCGTAAATAAAACTAAAGGCATCGTCACGCGCAATGGCAATGCGCTGCCCCAAAAGTAGCGGTGCAACAACTGGCAGTTCACGAGAGCTGAACTCCACCGGCGCGGGCAATGTGGCAAGCGCACCCTGAGCAATCATTGCCGCTGCTTTATTAAAACATTCCTCTAGTTCGTCGCGCACTTCACTCGCTTGCACCAAACCTAAATGACGCTCCGGCAAACTAATTTCAGGGTCACGACTCATTGTTGCCAATAAAGGTAAATGTGCGGGCAAAGCATCTGCTATCAGTTGACGGTGCCGATCAGAAGCGCAGTTATTTGCGATCAAGCCAAGCACACGGACATCATAGCGATAATTCGCCAATCCTGTTGCAAGGGCGGCGGCGGTCTGCGCCATGCCCTTAACATCCATCAGCAATGCCACTGGAATATTAAACGTCGCGGCTAAATCCGCACTAGACGGCTCGCCGTCAAACATCCCCATCGCGCCTTCGACTAAAATTAAATCAGCAGTTTCAGCTGCCTGATAAAACTGATCGCGACAGTAGTCCTCCCCCGCCATCCACAAGTCTAATTGCACGACGGGGTGGCCAGAGGCTTGCTCTAGAATTTGCGGGTCAAGATAATCCGGCCCCATTTTGAAAATGCGAACCTGACGCCCCTGCTGACTATGATAACGAGCAATCGCCGCCGTGATAGTGGTTTTACCCTGCCCCGACGACGGTGCGGCAATAAACAGGGCGGGGCAAAAAACACTACTCATATTGGAGTATCGCTAATGTAGTTGAATTGACGGCAAACTTTCTCATTAGTGAAAATTAATAAGGCAGTTAAGAGCGAACTAAATCGAAGAAGTTATCAACTAACAAATCAGGGTTTGCATCGGCAACGGGGGCGCCATGGTTATAACCATAGCTCACGCAAGCAACTGGCATACCTGCCGCCCGAGCAGCCCTTACGTCGTTGACTGAGTCACCCACCATTACCGTGTTCGCCACATCAACGCCAAGCTGCTCACACGCCAACAATAGTGGGGCAGGATCAGGCTTGCGCACCGCCAAGGTGTCACCGCCAACCAGCACGGGCATAAACTGTTGCAGATCAAAATGAGTCAGAATAGGGTCGCTAAAACGAGCAGGCTTATTGGTCACACAGGCCATCCGCACGCCCTGCTGATGCCAGTTTGATAAGGCGTTATACACACCATCATACAACACCGTTTGCTCACAACTATGCTCACCGTAATGGTCAAAAAACACCGCGAGCAATTGATCAATTAAAGATGGGCTTACCGAATTTTCTGGAATTTCTAAGGCGTTGGCCAAAGCGCGCTGCACTAATTTAAGCGCGCCATTGCCAACCCACGACCGCGTGCGCGCAAGACCTGCGGGAGTGTAATAAAGCTGTTCTAAACTTGCATCTAGTGCGGCCGCCAAATCCGGCACGCTATCTATGAGTGTGCCGTCTAAATCAAATAAAATTGCTTTTAATTCGCGACCTTCGAGCAGGCCCTGCAGTGTCTTCATACGCTAGCGAGTTCACTTCTCATTTTTTCAATGACGTCGGCATAAGCGCCACCATTAAAAATAGCAGAACCCGCTACAAAAGTGTCTGCCCCTGCCGCGGCAATTTCTGCGATATTTTTAGCTGAAATTCCGCCGTCGACCTCTAAGCGGATATCGCGACCCGAGGCGTCGATAAGTGCCCGCACTTCCTTTATCTTATCTATCGTTGACGGGATAAAACTTTGCCCACCAAATCCCGGATTAACCGACATCAGTAAAATCATGTCGAGTTTATCCATGACATATTTCAAAACCTCAGGGCCGACCGCAGGATTTAAAACCAAACCGGCTTTGCAACCCGCATCGCGAATCATCTGCAGTGAACGGTCAACGTGGGTTGAAGCATCTGGGTGAAAGGTAATTATGCTAGCCCCTGCTTCGGCGAAATCAGCAATCATACGATCAACTGGCGACACCATTAAATGCACATCGATTGGTGCTTTTACACCGTGTTTACGCAGTGCTTTGCATACCATTGGCCCGATGGTTAAATTAGGCACATAGTGATTATCCATCACGTCGAAATGGACGATGTCCGCACCCGCTTCCAGCACCGCGTCAACCTCCGCGCCCAGACACGCAAAGTTTGCCGACAATATAGAAGGTGCTATCCAATAATCTGTCATATTCATTTCCGCTTGTTTGACTATGTAAATATTATCCGCGCCGTTAAGCACAAATACGTGAATTCAATGCCTAGCATTTTACGACCATTTGCCCACAGAATCAGCCACCACTCTAAGCACTTAAAAACGCATCCAGCGCCGCCAGACGATCAGGGGTACCAATATCCCACCAGTGGCCCTCATACAGTTGCCCACTCAGGGCCTGCCTTAATATCGCCGCCACCATCACGGGCTTCAATGCACGCCGGCCAAGACTAAACTCACTAAACACTGAAGGTCGCCACACACTGATGCCCGAAAAAGTGGTCGTATTATTGGCCACCGCACTGTCCGGCTTTTCTGTAAGTAGGCCATTCCTACTGAGGACAAAGTCGCCCTGCGGATTATGTGATGGATTTTTTATCATCACCAAGTGTCCCGCTTCCGGCTTACAGCTCATTAATGTCGCGAAATCAAAATCCGTCCAAATATCGCCGTTCACTAGTAAAAAGGGGGCATCATTATTGTCGCCGCTCAGCAGCGGCAAAGCCTGCACAATGCCACCGCCGGTTTCCAGAGGCTCTTCTTCGCGGGAGACAAAAATACGAACACCATAACGACTGCCATCACCCAAGTAGGTTTCCAGCTGGTCTGCCAGCCACGAGCAGTTGACCACTATATCAGTGATGCCCGCTGCGGCTAATTTCTCAATATGGTAGTCAATTAAGGCTTTACCGCCCGCGCGCAACAAGGGCTTTGGCGTATGGTCCGTCAACGGGCGCATCCGTGTGCCCAAGCCTGCAGCGAGTATCATCGCTTTCACAACTCAAGCTCCTTAAACCAAGCTTGATTGACGATAAGGGGAATTAACTTGTCTTCAAACCAGGCACAAAACGGCTCGAACTCAGGATATTGACTCGCCACGCTCAAGGTGTAAGTGATAACCAGGGGCAAATCGTCCAGATACGCCGATTTACCATCGCGCAGATGCAAACGGGCAAAAATACCCAGCACCTTGATATGGCGCTGCAAGCCCATCCAGTCAACGTCCTGTAAAAAATCGGACTCGCTAATATTGCCCAGCAACCCTGATCGCATAGCCATTTGCCGATACACCGCTATCCAATCGTCGACTTGTTCCGGCGACCAACTGATATAGCAGTCGCGCACCAAAGACACTAAGTCGTATGTAATTGGCCCTTGCACCGCGTCCTGAAAATCGATCATGCCGAGGCTTTCATCCGGCAAGACCATGAGATTGCGACTATGAAAGTCGCGGTGCACCACCACCTGCGCCTGCTGTAGGGCACGCAGGCTCAATTTTTCAAACACATTATTCAATAGCGCCCGCTCATCGGCGTTTAAGCGGTATTGCAAAAGGCCCTCCACAAACCATTCAGGGAAGAGACCCATTTCGGTATGTAGCCGCGCGCTGTCGTAAAGCGGCAATTTGTGAGCATTGCTAGGAATAGCCTGCATTGCCAATAACACGCGGAAGGCGCGACGATAATAATGATCCGCCGCCGCACTGTTCACCAGCAACGGGCACAGTAACTGATCACCAAAATCTTCCTGCAGCAAAAAGCCCCGTGCTTCGTCCCAAGCCAGTAGTTTAGGTACGCGCGCACCGTGCTCACTCAATAAGGCCTGCACTGTTGCAAAGGATAAATTGTCTTCTTTATCTGGCGGTGCATGAACAGCGATGACAGTGCCACCAGCCTTCAACGACAGTCGATAATAACGGCGAAAACTCGCGTCACCGGACACGACATCCAGCTCATTGGCTGCATCGCCGGCAGACAAGTCCAGCTGCTGAAGGCACCAAGCATGCAGCTCGCTTAAAATTTGATCCATATATTATTCCGTCAATGAGCCTGTTGAGCGATATTTGAGGAGCGTTTTTTCGCCTTTTATGCACTCAGGCGGGCATCCTAGCAGAGAATGCTTTATTATCCACCTTCGCCAATCCGGGCTCCATCGCCAGAATAAAATCACTAACCGATGCCAGTGTTTCGTCTACTCCTAATCTCCCTTCTCACCACCCTATCCGGGGCGGCGATAGCACAGGTTAATACCAGCGCAGATTGTGGCAGTACTGACGCCTCAGCACTTAATACCGACACGTCTGAATTACCACTGTATTACCAGCACTGGCACTGGGTACCTAACTCCCACCTTAGCGACGCCTCTAAATGTGGACTAAGCCCGGGCTGCCAAGGTAGATTCATAGAGCCAACACGAAACTGGCAGGGCTCAGACCAATCACCGCTAAAAGCGCCTCTAAACGTGTCTGCCGACACCATAGAGTCAGTCGGCACTAAAGCGACTATGACCGGCGACGTGCAACTGCGTAAAGGCGACCTAAGCCTAGATGCCGGCTACGCACAATATAATCGCAGCAATAATACGGTGCTGCTGCGTGACAATGTGGTATTGCGCCAACCCGGTATTATGTTGCGCGGTGAGTTCGCCCAAATTGACACAAACAAAGGCCTAGGCTCGCTGGAACAAGCAGAGATTCTAAGTTTTGACACCGGCGCCCGCGGCACAGCAGGCCGAATTGCGCGGCCAGATTACTCCCGCTTTGAACTAGAACAAGCAAGTTACACGCAGTGCACCCCCGACAATGAAACATGGTCCCTGCACGCCGACAGTATTGATTTAGATTACGACAGTGGTCGAGGAGTTGCCCGCGGCACCAGTATCCGAGTCTATGACATTCCAGTATTTTACAGTCCGTATCTGAACTTCCCCGTTGACGAGCGCCGCGCTACTGGCTTTTTATTCCCGTCAATTGGCTTTGCCGACAGCAGCCTAGACATCTCAACTCCTTACTATCTAAACCTTGCACCGAACTATGACGCGATTATCACCCCGCGGTTTATTGAGCAGCGCGGTGAAGCGCTTGAAACCGAATTACGCTACTTAAACAAATACAGTGAGTGGGCTGTCAACACCAGCTACCTGCCCAATGACAAGCGAGATGAGATCGACCGCTGGTTGCTGGGTATTAGTGAAAACGGCTATATGAATGAGCGCTGGGGCACCGAGATAGACTTCACCAAAGTCAGCGATGACGAGTATTTCCGCGACCTCGGACTGGCCAATTTAGCCGTCAAACGCAGCAGCCACCTCAATCAGCAAGCCGCAGTAAACTATAATTCAGACGACTGGAGCGGCCGTATAGAAGTTCAACGCTACCAGACTATTGCGGCGGTGGAAGACCCCTATCAAAAATTGCCACAGCTGCGCCTAAACTACCAATCGCCAGCCAAAAACTTCCAGCTAGAACCCAGCATGGAGTTTGAATACACCCAGTTCGATCACCGCGACAAGCTTAGCGAAGGCGGCAACAAAATAACCGGACAGCGCCTGTTTGGCACTGCCGGTGCCAGCCTGCCCATGCGTTGGCGCTGGGGCTTTGTTGAACCCGCCTTCAAAAGCCGCCATGTGGCCTATGAGCTCGAGGACGCCGACTTAGTTGGCATCGACAACCAGCTTAGCGCCAATAGTAGTCAATTTACCTTAGACAGCGGCTTGTACTTTGAACGAGATCTCAGCATCACCGATCAAGACTGGACTCAAACCCTTGAGCCACGACTGTTTTATCGCTACTCAGAGTACGTTGACCAAAGCGATCAGCCCGACTTTGACAGCTCAGCCCTGACTTTTACTTATCAGCAGCTATTTCGCGACACGCGCTTCACTGGTCACGACCGCTTGGATGACGCCAACCAGGTCGCCGTTGGTGTCAGTAGCCGTTTTATCAATAACGAAGCTGGCCGCGAAGTACTTACCGCTAGCCTTGGCCAGCTACACTATTTTGACGACGGGCGAGTGCAGCTACCCGGCGACAATGTGCGGAAAAGCAATAATTCAGATTTAGCCGGCCAAATTCGCATTCTGCCCGACGACTATCGCTGGCTGAGCGTCGATGTTTTGTATGATGCTCGCCAAGGGGTGCTCAATCAGACCAATCTAAGCTACCATCAGCGCAGCGATAGCGGCGCCTTATTTAATGCCGGTTATACATTCCGCCGCGAGGGGAATACCCTTGGCGGTTTAGAGAACGATGTTAAGCAAGGCGATGTCTCAATAAGCTTGCCGCTAAACGACCAGTGGAAGCTGTACGCCAAAACCCAGTACGATTTTGAAGACAATAGACCTGTCGAGAATCTGATTGGTGCGGAATACCAAAATTGCTGCTGGCTGACCCGTATTGTTTATCAGCGGGCCTTGGAACCCGACAACGACATCGGGTCTAACCTAAGTAGCACAGGCAATACCGGGACTCAAAACAACTCGGCCGTGTTGATCGAATTTCAGTTAAAAGGACTCGGGGGCCTAGGCACCGCAGTCACCAGTGTTTTAAAGGACAGTATTTTTGGCTACTTATCTGATGAATAATATGCGCTTACTAAAAGCTTTCACCGCCGTGCTACTAATAGCACTTGCACCACTCACCCAGGCCGAAACCAAATGGCTAGATAAAGTGGTGGCCATCGTCGATGACGACATCATTCTCGCCAGCGAACTCGATGAACGCCTAGATAGTATCAAGGCCAATATTGCGCGGACGGGCAAACAAGCACCGCCAGAAGACGAGCTCCGTAAAGAAATTCTCGACTTACTGGTGCTCGAAAATATTCAGATGCAAATGGCAAACCGCTACGGCTTGCGAATTGAAGACGAAGAGCTCAACGCAGCGGTTGCACGCATTGCCGCTAACAACAATATGACCCTGTCGCAATTCCAACAGGCGTTGACGTCGAGCGGTGCATCCTATCTCGCGGTTCGCGAACAAATTGGCCGTGAAATGATTCTCCAGCGCGTGCAAATGGGCAATGTGAACCAACGCATTCAAGTAACGGAGCAGGAAATTCAAAACTACCTGCAATCCTCAGAAGGCAAAGAGGTCACGTCGCCAGAATTCCATTTCTCTCATATTCTTATTCCGGTTAGCTCAGAAGCTACCGACGCCGAGCGCAAAGCGGCTGAAAACAGGGCCAAAGCCCTAAGCGCAAAACTGCGCTCCGGTAAAGATGTCGACAACGCGAACACCGACATCAGCATCAGCGATCTTGGCTGGCGCAAAGGCACTGAGCTTCCCGCCTTGTTTAAAGGTGTAGCGTCAAAAATGACCGATGGCGATGTATCAGAGCCACTGCAAAGCGCCAGCGGTTTCCATATCATCAAACTCTTGGAAAGCCGCGGCGTAAAACAACTGGTTAAACAGACTCGTGCCAGCCATATTCTGCTCAAACCCTCTGCGATTCGCGATGAAGCACAAACTATTGCTCTCGCTAAACAATTGCGTCAGCGCGCTTTAAATGGCGAAGACTTCCGCGAGTTAGCTAAAGAATATTCCGAAGATATCGGCTCTGCCCAAGAAGGCGGCGACCTCGGCTGGACCACCCCCGGGCAACTCGTCCCTGAGTTCCAAAAGGCAATGGACGAAACCAGCCCCGGCGAAATTCATGTACCGGTAGCGAGCCAATTCGGCTGGCATGTTATCAAAGTGATTGAGCGCCGCACCAAGGACGTGACCAATGATATGCGCAAGCAAATCGCTCGCAATGCATTGCACGAGCGCAAATACGCCGATGAGCTTGATATATGGCTTCGTAAAATCCGCAGCGAAGCCTTTGTCGACATCAAAATTTAATGCCATTACGTATTGCCATTACCCCCGGCGAACCTGCCGGGGTCGGACCTGAGCTTTTAGTTAAGCTCGCCCAACAAGATTGTAACGCCGAACTAATTGCCTTTGCCGACCCCGCTTTGTTAATTCAGCGTGCCGCTGATATCGGCCTGCCCTTACAAATAAGCGAAGCCGACTTTAGCGCAGCGCCGCAAGCCCATCGCAGCGGCCATTTGCGCGTGGTGAGTATTCCCTGCCACAGCCCCGCTGAAGCCGGTATTCTCAATGTCGACAATGCTCATTACGTAGTGGAAACGCTGCGCCGCGCAACCGACGCATGTAAGAACGGCGACTGCCAAGCACTGGTCACTGGGCCTGTGCAAAAATCGATTATTAACGACGCCGGCATTCCCTTTAGCGGTCATACCGAGTTTTTGGCTAAGCGCTGCCATGTCGATAAAGTGGTCATGATGCTCGCCACCGAGCAACTGCGCGTCGCGCTAGTCACCACGCATTTGCCGCTGAGCGCCGTTCCCGCCGCTATCACCAGCGACAACCTGCAACGCGTCACCGAAATTTTACACGGTGCACTACTGCAGCAGTTTGGCTGCCAGCAGCCGCGCATTTTGGTACTAGGACTAAACCCCCACGCCGGCGAAGGTGGCCATATGGGCAGAGAAGAAATCGATACGATTATTCCCTGCCTGGAGCAACTGCGAACACGCGGCTGGCACTTAAGCGGCCCCTTACCCGCAGACACCGCATTTACGCCACATCATCTTGAGCACTGCGACGCGGTGCTGGCGATGTACCACGACCAGGGCCTGCCGGTACTTAAGTATCAAGGATTTGGCCGAGCCGTAAATATCACTCTTGGCCTGCCGATTGTTCGCACTTCAGTCGACCACGGCACCGCACTGGATTTAGCCGGTAGCGGCCGCGCCGACGGCGGCAGTTTCTATGCCGCGCTCACCACCGCCATCTCAATGGCGGAGCACAGCAGCAGGAATAGTCTTTAATGCAATCACCTCCACAGCACCAAGCGCGCAAACGCTTTGGTCAGAATTTTCTCAATGATCAAGGCATTATTCGCCGCATCGTGCGCGCCGTTAGTCCACTAGAACATCAGCGTGTACTAGAAATCGGTCCCGGCCAAGGCGCGATCACCGAGTCAATTCTTGCCTCCGGCTGCCAACTTGACGTGATTGAGTTAGACCGCGACCTTATTCCGATTCTTGAGGGAAAATTCGGCGGCGAAACTAATTTCCGAATTCATCAGGGTGACGCGCTCAAATTCGACTTTACCGCCTTAGCTGCGGGCGACAAGCTGCGCGTGGTCGGCAATCTGCCCTACAACATCTCTACGCCGCTCATTTTCCACCTACTTACCGCCCATAACTGCATTGCTGACATGCATTTTATGCTGCAAAAAGAAGTGGTAGATCGGCTCGCCGCTCAGCCCGGCAGCAAGACCTACGGGCGACTCGGTATCATGGCCCAATATTTTTGTGAAGTAGAATCGCTATTTGATGTGCCACCGGAAGCTTTTACCCCCCGTCCCAAGGTACAATCCGCCATCGTTAGACTAACGCCCTACGAAACACCACCGTGCCCAGCGAACAATGTCGACACCCTGCAAACGGTCTTGCGCAGCGCTTTCAACCAGCGCCGAAAAACCTTGCGCAATACCTTAAAAGGGGTTATCGATAGCGAGGCGATAGAAAGCTTGGGTATCGACTCCGGCCTTCGTCCTGAACAACTGGGCTTAGCGGACTATGTTGCCATCGCCAATGCGGTGGACAGCAACAGCGAGTAATTTGCGGAGCACATCATGACCGAATCAGAACCAGTAGAAATCCAGGTAGAGAGTCAATTTCTACCCGACCAATCAGAGCCCGCACAGCAACGCTTTGCCTTTGCCTACACCATTACAATTCGCAATACCGGCGAAGAGGCTGTTCGCCTATTAAATCGGCACTGGATTATTACTGACGGCGACAATCAGGTTCAGGAAGTACAAGGCGAAGGGGTCATTGGCAAACAACCCTTGATTGGCCCTGGCGAATCCTTTAGCTACACATCGGGAGCGGTCATCGACACCGCCGTTGGCACCATGGAAGGCAGCTACGAAATGATTAGTGCTTCTGGTCGTCCATTTATCGCGCCTATTGGCATTTTCTCACTCGCACGCCCATCGGCATTACACTAAGGCGCTCGCGTGGGCCGATACGCGGTAGGTGACTTGCAGGGCTGCCTAGCGCCCCTGCAATGCCTGTTAGATCAAGTTAGCTTTAATCCTCAGCGCGACCAGCTCTGGCTGGTTGGCGACCTCATTAATCGCGGCCCGGACTCCCTCGATACGCTGCGCTATCTTTATAACATCAAAGAATCACTGCACATTACCCTTGGCAATCACGACCTCCACTGCATTGCCTTAGCCCGCGGCACCACCGAGCGCGGACGCCACCCCACCCTCCAAGCGCTGCTAAACGCCCCAGACTGTGACGAGCTCATGCACTGGCTACTGCAGCAGGCCTTGGTGCGTAAATCAGACGATGGCCGCTACCTAATGAGCCACGCCGGCATTCCCAGCGCGTGGACTAGCGAACAAGCGCTCGCGCTTAGCCGCGAAGTCGAAACGGTATTACAAAGCCCCCATGTAGACGACTTCTTTCGCAATATGTACGGCGATGAGCCACTAACTTGGGACGACAGCCTTACCGGCTACGATCGCCTGCGCGCCATCACCAATCATTTAACCCGCATGCGTATTTGCGATGCCACGGGCAAACTGGAACTCAGTTTCAAAGGCATAGCCGCCGACATTCCAGCACCCTACCGGCCATGGTTTGAATGGCAAGCCGAAGGCAGCCGCAGCGAAACACTCATCTTCGGCCACTGGGCAGCACTGGAGTGCGAAACCAATCGCAGCGATATCATTGCGCTAGACAGCGGCTGCGTTTGGGGCCGCCACATGACGATGCTGGATATGGACAGCGGGGAGCTTCATCGGTGTTCTTGCTAAATGCTGGAAGCTTGAGGGGATACGGGAGATGCTTGCTTGAGCATGTCGGACATTGGGGGCCTGAAGTCGGACGCTAAGGGCATTCGCTTTGCTCATTCAGAAACTCGCTGTGACTGCTTTTGATTTTTCGTCAGACACCAGACTTCCGACGCCCGACTTTCGCATCCAGTATCCAGCGCCCCCATGCAACTCGCCCTTTTGCTATACTCCCTGCAAATACCCAACACCGAACTCTGCACCATGAAAACCTACCTCGTCGGCGGCGCCGTGCGCGACAAATTATTAGACTACCCCTTTCACGAACGGGATTGGGTGGTAGTGGGTGCACGCCCAGAAGATTTGCTCGACCAGGGCTTTCAACAAGTTGGCAAAGACTTTCCGGTTTTTTTGCACCCCAAGTCCAAGGAAGAATATGCCCTAGCTCGCACGGAGAGAAAATCTGGCGTCGGTTATCACGGCTTCACCTGCGATTTCAGCCCTGACATCACCCTTGAAGAGGATCTCAGTCGCCGCGACCTAACCATTAATGCGATAGCTGAAGATGACAGCGGCGAGATCATTGACCCCTACGGCGGCATGCAAGATCTACATAATCGCCTGCTTCGTCATGTATCGCCGGCTTTTAGTGAAGACCCACTGCGTATTTTACGGGTTGCACGCTTCGCCGCACGCTACGCTCACCTCGGCTTTACAGTCGCAGACGAAACCCAAGTCTTAATGCGAGAAATGAGCGATAACGGCGAGCTTGCGACCATCGCCGCCGAGCGTATTTGGGTAGAGTTATACAAGGCACTAAACGAGAAATCACCCGAGGTATTTTTTAAGGTTTTACTCACGTGCCGCGCCCTACATGCGCTATTTCCGATGTGGCCTCCGGCGTTAAGCACGGCAACATTAAACAGTTTGGCAAAAGCCGCTGAAGCAGGTGCCGATGCGGATACTCGCTTCGCTATAAGCTGTAGCGACTTAGATGCAGAGCAATGTCGAACCCTATGTCGCGAATTGCGCGCTAGTAATAGTGCCGCGTGGCTGGCCGAACGCTGCGCCGCCAATATCCCACTGCCAAAACTGAATACGGCTGAAGATTGGCTAGCATTGCTGGAAAATTTTGATTACACGCGACGCCCGCAGCTATTAGATTCATTTGTCGCCGCAGCAACATTGCGTTTGCCTGACGAACAGCGCCTAAGACCATTGCTAGACGCCGCTAGCGCATTGCGGGAAATTCAAGCAGCGGACTTAATCGCCAAGGGCTTTACAGGCCCCGCATTAGGGCAGGAACTGCGAGCAGCGCGCCTAAAGCGTCTGACAGAACTGAATGCCTAGTCCGCAGAAATATTGCGACCCCGCCACTGAAATGGTACTGCCCACAATTTTTGATCGGAGGAATAAGCAGCCCATAAATCACGGTAGCTGCGCCCATCAATAGGATGGCAATGATCTGGCGCTATCTCGGTGAGCGGCAATAGTACAAAGGCATTGTAGAGAACCTCATCGCGGGGCAGCTCGATGCCGCTGTGACAGCCAGTGAGCTCACCATAACTTAAAATATCAATATCTAAGGTGCGCGGACTAAACTTAGGCGCGTTCGGCAAGCGGCCATTGCTTAACTCAATGTCGCGCAGCTGCGCAGCCAAGTCAGCCAAGGGTATGTCAGTAGAAAACCCCACCGCCATATTTAAAAAAAGCGTGCCTTGAAAACCCACCGACTCGCTTTCATAAACACGGGACAACATCAATGGGCCGAAATGCTGACTGAGGGTATCGAGCGCAATGGTCATATGCCGGTAACGGCTGGTATTACTACCCAAGCTTAAAAAAACCTCGGACATAATTAGCGCTGACCACGCTCAATAATAATCCCAACATCCTGCGCTTGGCGCATCGCACCGGGCTTACTCAAGCTCAGGCGCAACCAGGGCACCTTGAATTCATTCATAATCATTTCTGCACAGCGCTGAGCCAAGGTCTCGACTAAGGCAAAATCGCTCTCTTTTACAAAACGCTCAACGGTTTCAGTGACGGCTTTATAATTTAAGGTGAGACTAATATCGTCGCCCGCCGCTGCGGGACGAATGTCGGTGCCCAGCTCAAGATCCAACACCAAGCTCTGGCGGTGGGCGCGCTCAAAATCGTAAATACCGATAACCGCATCGGCTTGCAAACCACGTATATACACAATATCCATAAACTGCCCTTTGCCCGACACGGAATAAATCAGACTGGAGTTAATTCGGTCATCGGCCAGCGGGGCCGTATTGAAACGCCTAAATCTTCGTGTTGGCCGGCCCGCAATCGACAATGCCCCGCATACGCGATCATCGCACCGTTATCGGTACAAAATTCTGGGCGTGGATAAAATACACGGCCACCTGATTTAGCCAACTTCTGCGCCAAACGTTCACGCAGCACTTTATTGGCACTCACACCACCGGCCATCACTAAGGTGCTTAAATTCTCTTGAACCAGTGCTCGGGTGCATTTAATCACCAAGGTATCGACTACCGCCTCTTGAAACGCGACTGCGATGTCTGCCTGATCCTGCTCATTATACGTCCCTGCCTCTTTGCTGGCAGCGACGGTATTTAAGGTAAATGTTTTCAAACCGCTAAAACTAAAATCTAAGCCCGGGCGATTTACCATTGGCCGCGGAAATGTGTAGCGGCCGACGATTCCGCGCTCTGCCGCCTTCGCTACCTGCGGCCCGCCGGGATACCCCAAACCGAGCATTTTTGCGGCCTTGTCAAAAGCCTCGCCCGCGGCGTCATCGAGTGATTCACCCAGAATACGGTATCGACCTATGCCGTCAACGCGCACCAGCTGGGTATGGCCACCGGAAACAAGTAATGCAATAAATGGAAAGCTCGGCGCATTCTCCTCAAGCATCGGAGCCAATAAATGCCCTTCCATATGATGCACCGCAACAGCGGGAATCCCCCAGCCGTATGCCATAGCGCGACCGGCACAAGCCCCCACCATTAACGCTCCCGCTAACCCTGGGCCATTGGTAAATGCGACGCCATCTAAATCGCTGCCACGCATACCGGCCTTTTCCAAGACCTCACGCACCAGCGGCAGCAGTTTGCGCACGTGATCGCGCGATGCTAGTTCCGGCACCACACCGCCAAATTCAGCGTGCAGCGCTATCTGGCTATAAAGAGCCTCAGCAAGCAAACCCCGCTCAGAATCGTATATCGCCACACCTGTTTCATCACAGGAGGTTTCCAGTCCCAAAACACGCACTTTCAGACATCCCACACTAATTGAGGGCGCATGATACTGGCTCAGTTGGATTCGCACCAGTAATCGCCTTAATGGCTTTGCTTTTTGCCACAACAGAGTATAGAATTCAGCGCCCTTGGAGTGCCGCTTTCAATTTAGCGGTGCAAACAGCAAATTTTGCACATTGATTAGGACAGGTTTAACGAATGCCTTCAGTCAAACTCAAAGAAAACGAACCATTTGATATCGCCCTACGCCGTTTTAAGCGTTCTTGCGAGAAAGCAGGCGTATTAGCAGAAGTTCGTCGTCGTGAATTCTACGAGAAGCCAACTTCTGTTCGTAAGCGCCAAGCAGCAGCCGCTGTTAAGCGTCACGCTAAAAAAGTATCACGCGACAACAAAAAGCAACAACGCCTCTACTAAGACACTCCTTTAAAGAGTCTTAGTAGCGCCTTTGCGCTTTAGCTACACCCCTCCTTCTATAAAGGAAACTCTGCGAGCCCATGGCAGATCAAACGCTTAAACAAACACTCACAGACGCGATGAAAACCGCGATGCGAGCCAAAGACAAAGCGACATTGAATGCCGTGCGACTCATACTCGCAGAAATAAAACGCATTGAAGTCGACGAGCGCATTGATATTGATGATGCGCGCGTTCTGGCTGTGCTCGACAAAATGTGTAAGCAACGCCGTGACTCGATCAGCCAGTATGAAAATGCTGGCCGTGAAGACCTAGCAGAGCAAGAACGCTTTGAAATGGGCGTCATCCAATCTTATATGCCCACCCCCTTGAGCGACGAAGAGCTAGAAGGCCTCATTAAAGAAGCCATCATCAGCAGCGGCGCCGAAGCGGTTAAAGACATGGGCAAGGTTGTTGCTGTACTCAAACCCCAGGTTCAGGGCCGCGCCGACATGGGTGCCGTTAGCCAGAAGATTAAAGCGCTACTGGCCTAAGCTCCAGGCAATTGCCAACACCAACACCGACTGATACGCTCACTCAACTTCTGCTCCGGAAACACTAACGTGGCCGCAAAAGGACGTATCCCCCAATATTTTATCGACGATCTGCTCTCCCGAGTCGATATCGTTGACGTCATAAATCGCCGCGTATCGCTCAAGAAAACCGGCAAGAATTACAGTGCCCGCTGCCCTTTCCACGAAGAAAAAACGCCCTCATTTAGCGTTAATCCAGACAAACAATTTTACTACTGCTTTGGCTGTGGCGCGGGCGGCAATGCCGTCGGCTTTATTATGGATTACGAGCGCCAGGATTTTCCCAGCGCCGTCGACAATCTCGCCCACATTGCCGGACTGGAGGTTCCCCGCGAGGAACTCAGTCCGCAGCAACAGGTAAAACAAGAACGCCGCAAAACCATTTACGATCTGATGGAGCAGGTGTCGGCTTATTATCAAAAGCAGCTTCGCTCAGACCCGCAATCACAGCGCGCGATTGACTACCTAAAGCGTCGCGGCCTAAGCGGCCGCATCGCCCGCGACTTCAATATTGGCTTTGCCCCGCCAGGCTGGGACAACTTACTAAAAACCTTTGGCGACACCGAGGAGCACAAACAGCAGCTGATCGATGCCGGCATGCTAATTGAAAAAGAAGACGGCAAACTCTATGACCGGTTCCGCGACCGCATCATGTTCCCCATCAGCGACAATCGCGGCCGCGTCATCGCCTTCGGCGGCCGGGTATTAGGTGACGACAAACCCAAGTACCTGAACTCCCCTGAAACCGACATTTTCCATAAAGGCAAAGAACTTTACGGCCTGTATCAGGCGCGCCAAAATAATCGCCACCTCGAACAACTGCTGGTGGTAGAGGGTTATATGGATGTGGTCGCACTTGCCCAGCACGGCATCATGACCGGCATCGCCACCCTTGGCACAGCTAGCAACACCGAGCACCTACGCACAGCGTTCCGCTACGCGAGCGAACTCATATTCTGTTTTGACGGTGACGCCGCTGGACGCAAGGCCGCAGAGCGAGCACTTGAAAACGCACTTCCCGTCATGGAAGACGGCCGCCGGATTCGATTTTTATTTTTACCGGAGGGCGACGATCCAGACAGCGTCGTAAACCGAGATGGCGCCGCCGGATTTCAAAAACTGCTCGCCAATGCCGCGCCACTGGAACGCTATTTTTTTGAATCACTCCATGAACAAACCGACCCAGATACACTGGAAGGCAAAGCGCGCCTAAGCAAATTAGCGCTACCGGGGCTGCAGCTCTTACCAGACGGCGTATTCCGCCAGCTCATGCTTGACTCACTGGCAAATCGCACCGGCCTTAGCCGTCAGTCAATAGACCAACTACTCGACGATGTGCCGGCGCCGACTCCGCCTGAAGTCACCACACCTGCCGCACCCGAACAACGTCGCAGTACACAAAAGCTCACAGCCAAACTACCAGGCTCACATCGCGATCCGCTGCTGTTCGCACTGGCTATGCTGCTGTTCAACCCCCGCGGCGCAGCAACGGGGCCAGCAAACATAAATAACAGTGAAGATTCCGCTGCGGCAACGCTACTCAATAACACAATTGCACTGCTGCGCAAGCGGCCAGACTCCAGCACAGCAATGCTGTTAGGTCACTGGTATGGCCAACCCGAATACGAGGTTATGACCGAGGCACTCAAAACAATTGAGCTACTCGGCACAGAATTAAACGACGAAAAGGCCGAAGCTGCATTTTTCGACACTTTGGCACACCTCGAAACTCAAAAATCGACTCAAGTACTGCGCAACCATGTCGATAAATTACGTAGCGGTAATGAAGTCGACAAACCAGCTAGCCCGAACTACCCTGAACTTAGCGAAACAGATAAACAGCAGTTGCTTGCGATTCAACAGCTTTTAAAGCAAAAGCACCGTTTATAGAACCGCAATCTGACAGTGCCCACACACTAGTAACTGATTTTTACAGCGCCAAACAACAGCGACGAAACGTCATTTACCAGAACAAGTCCGGAATTTACTGGTCGTACCAAGGGTAAATAGAGTATAATTCGCGGCTATTTTTTAACCTGCACCTAACGAGTAATTTGAAAGAATGAGTGACTCAAAGCATCAATCGCGCCTCAAACAACTCATTGCCAAAGGCAAGGAGCAGGGTTATCTAACGTACTCTGAGGTTAACGACCACTTACCGGAAGACATCTCTGATCCGGATCAGGTCGAAGAAATCATCCAAATGATCAACGACATGGGTATTCAGGTGTTTGAACACGCGCCTGATGAAGACACCCTGATCATGGCCGGTAGTGACTCGCCAGATGATATCGCCGCCGCAGAGGCCGCCGCAGCCCTGGCCGCCGTTGAGACCGAAACCGGCCGCACCACTGACCCAGTGCGCATGTATATGCGTGAAATGGGTACGGTTGAACTTCTAACCCGCGAAGGCGAGATCGTCATCGCAAAACGGATCGAAGAAGGCATCCGTGAAGTCATGGCCGCACTTGCATTCTACCCAGGCGTTGTCACAGGCGTATTGGGCGAATACAACAAGGTTGTTGCTGAAGAGCGCCGCCTAGGCGACATTATGAGCGGCTATTTAGACCCCGCAGACAATGTGCCCTCGCCACAGGCTCAAGCTGCTGCCGCGGCAGAAGCCAGCGATGATGACGAAGACGCCGTCTCTGGCCCAGATCCAGAAGAAGCAAAAATCCGCTTTGCCGCCCTGCAGAAACAATCCGACAAAGTCGAAAAATCGATTGCCGAGCACGGTCGTTACAGCAAGCAAACTGCCAAAGAATTAAACGCCCTAGGCGAGCTATTTAAGTTCTTCAAGCTCACACCTAGCATGTTCGATCCTTTGATTGAAGAAGTTCGCACCACATTGAGCTCTATTCGCTCAATGGAACGCGAGATCATGACCATTTGCGTAAAAAACGTCGGCATTGATCGCAAAGAGTTTATTCGCAGCTTCCAAGGCAATGAAGCCAATCTAAAGTGGGCTGACGAGCTTCTGAAGAAGCACGCTAAGCTCGCCGACTACAGCGACGTTATCCGCCGCATTCAAAACAAAATAGCCTACATTGAAGAGCGCCAGGACCTGACGATTTCTGATATTAAAGAAATCAACCGTCGCGTATCTATCGGTGAAGCGCGCGCCCGTCGCGCCAAGAAAGAAATGGTTGAGGCCAACCTGCGTTTGGTTATCTCAATCGCGAAAAAATACACCAACCGCGGCTTGCAGTTCCTCGACTTAATTCAGGAAGGCAATATTGGCCTGATGAAAGCGGTAGATAAATTTGAATACCGTCGCGGCTACAAATTCTCTACCTATGCAACGTGGTGGATACGTCAGGCCATTACTCGCTCTATAGCGGATCAGGCGCGCACTATCCGTATCCCAGTGCATATGATTGAAACGATCAACAAGCTGAATCGCATCTCGCGCCAAATGCTTCAGGAAATGGGTCGCGAACCCACACCAGAAGAACTTGGCGAGCGCATGGAAATGCCGGAAGACAAAGTACGTAAAGTACTTAAAATCGCCAAAGAACCTATCTCAATGGAAACCCCCATCGGTGACGATGAAGATTCACATCTGGGCGATTTCATCGAAGACAGCACCATCTCTTCACCCATTGAATCTGCCACTGGCGAAGGTTTGCGTGAAGCGACTAAAGATGTCTTATCGGGACTTACCGCCCGCGAAGCAAAAGTCTTGCGCATGCGTTTTGGTATCGATATGAACACCGACCATACCCTAGAAGAGGTGGGCAAGCAGTTCGACGTAACGCGCGAGCGTATTCGTCAGATCGAAGCGAAGGCCTTACGTAAATTGCGTCACCCAACTCGCTCAGATCACCTGCGCAGCTTCCTAGACGAATAAGTCCGGTGATAAGAGCCGAGCTTGCCAAGCACCAAAGGCAAACTCGGCTCTCAACATTTAAATGGAAACCCTACGATGCTAGCTAACGCAACTCGCCTGCTAAGCACCGCAAGCTTTTATCTTGTTTTTGTCAGCCTAATCACTGGCTGCCAAACAGCCCCGCCTCAGAATGACTCATTTCAATTTACACCACCCGCTATAGACACCAGCCGGCAAACGAGCAGTGTTGCACAGGCACTGCAGCAGCTTAATTTGCAGCAATTTGCGGCGGCGGAAACTGATTTTCAAGCGCTGCTCAAAGAAAGCACTGACCAAAATACTATCCAAGAGTCACTCGCCGGCCTAACACTGGTTTATTTACACCCAAACAGCCCGATGTTTAATTTGGCCTTAGCGACCGCAACTATGGATCGCTTATACCAACAAATGATGCGCTGGCCACAAAACAAGCCGAGCTTAGATATGTTTCTTCTCAGCGCTAAGCTTTGTCTAGAACAGAGATTAGATTTAAATCGAGAAATAGCCCTGCGCGAAAAGGCAGAGGCCAAGCAACAACAGTTGCTGAACGAGACATTTAACCTGCAGCGCGCTATCGAAAAATTGCGCCAGCTTACCCTGCAATAAAGTCGAAGAGGTCTTTACTCGTCGCGATCCAAGTACGCGCCTAATTGACCACGTAAACTAAGCATTTCCGCCTCGGTTTGTGCCATCAACATCGGTACAGTGCGCCAATGCTCAGTGCGCAGATGCGCGACCAATCGAGTGACTTGACCGCTATCGCTATGCGGGCCCATCACAATCAACTGCCACGGCAACTCGGTTAGCAATTCAGCCACCCGCGTTAAATCACCACTGTGATAAATTTTCCAATGCTCGGCCCCGGGAAGCTGTTCAATGACCTGAGCCAGCGTATCGCCCTCCTCTATAAGCAGCATATTGCCCACCGCCGTTGCCGGTAGCAGGTCGCGCACCACCGCCGCTAGCTCAGCACTTTCTACTGGTTTCACCAAATAACCACTGGCACCAAGCAGTAAACCGAGATCATGCTCATTCAACATCGACAACATTAATACCGGCACGCTACCAAGCACCGCATCGCCACGTATGCTGTGCAGCACTTGCCAGCCGTCCAAGCCCGGCATCATTACATCGAGTACAATCAAATCTGGTCGGTGTTGCCTCGCCATTTCCAGCCCCTCAGCACCAGACGAGGCGGTCCGCACGTGATACCCCTCTCGACTCAGTGCCCTGTGACTTAAATCCAAAGCCGCAAAGTCGTCATCTATAACTAAGATATCGCCGCTGGCATTTTTCTCTAAAGCTACCTTAGCCCCATCGCCATCACCCACAGGTAGTTTTAGTTTGAAGGTAGAACCCTTCCCCAGCTCACTGCTTGCCGTGATAGTGCCACCTAGCAGCTCGGCGAATTTACGCGAAATTGTTAGACCTAAACCCGAGCCGCCATATTGTTTTGTGGTGGACAAATCGGCCTGCACAAACGCATCAAAAACTCGGCCCAACTGCTCTTCACTCATACCAATGCCGGTATCTCTAACCTCTGCCATTAAATAATCTTGGCCATCTTCCCTCTGCTCAGCCACGCTAAGATACACATCGCCGGCGCGGGTAAACTTTGCCGCGTTACTCAGCAAATTCAATAGTATTTGTCGCAGGCGCGTCACGTCGGTGCGAATCCGTTCATCGTGCAAATCGAAATCACAATGTAGGGTATTGCCATTCTTCTCCATCAATGGCGCAACCGTGATTTCAACATCACGCAATACAGCATCTAAAGCGACATCTTCCCAGAAGACCGCCATCCGACCAGATTCAATTTTAGAAATATCTAACACATCATTAATCAGAGTCAGCAGGTGCTTACCCGCTAATTGAATTTTCTCCAGATCAGGCTGTAAATCATTTACTGAAAGCTGCTCTTCTTCTGCAATTTCCTCTAAGAGCATTTCAGAATAGCCAATAATGGCATTCATCGGCGTACGCAGCTCATGGCTCATATTGGCCAGAAACCCACTCTTTGCTTGGTTGGCCGCATCCGCGCGCCGGCTCGCCTCTCGCACTCGCCCCATCGCTTGCCGAAGACTTGAGGCCATATCATTAAATGAATTTGCCAGCTGACCAAATTCGTCATGCCCCATATCAGCGATGCTGTAATCAAAATTACCCTGCCCCCACTCGGACGTGCCCTTTTGCAGCTGCCGAATCGCGCGCCGGGTATAGCGCGTCATGTAATAGCCGAGAACAAATGTGGTAATTAGCGCCAGTAAAAACACCGCCAAGGCCACCTTATTGGTCATACTAACGACTTCACGCAAGCCCGCATTGATTTCATCGGAACGTGTTAAGAGATACCATTCATTCGCGCTGATACGTGAACTTAACGCCTCGTATTCTCGCTGCAAGTCTTCGCCATGCGGCCCAGCATTCGCCTGTAGAAACTCCCGCCAATGTTCAAGCAATTCAGCGGCACCTAAAGGCTCGTAACGCCCCGCTTCCAAGTATTCTTGTAAATCCCTGTTTAACTCCTTCTCAAGGGCGGCCAGTACATCAATACCAGCAAGCAACTCGCCGCGCTCCACCTCAGTCACCGCATTTTGGGCACCGGATTCTGCTAAGGCATCGACCACCAAAATTTTGCGATGGGCGCTATACATGCGCTGACTAAAGTCGTTTAGCTCCGACTGGGTACGAATCACGTGTTGCAACAACCACACATTCCTGCGCCGCGTATCGTTACCCCATACTTGAATTAATACACTGCCAAGCGACAGCACCAAAATAGCGACAAAAGAAAATGTTAAACGGCGGGTAAAACTCATTCGCTAACACCGAGTAGATGCTCAATCTTGCCAAGCAATCGAGGCAGGTCAACCGGCTTGGTATCATAATCATCGCAGCCCGCCAACAAGGCACGCTGACGATCATCGGCCATCGCATGTGCGGTTAGTGCGATGATAGGAATCGTTTGCAGCGACTCACTTGCCTTCATTTCTCGCGCGACTTGCCAGCCATCTTTTACCGGTAAACTCATGTCTAAAAGCATTAAATCTGGTCTGACCGAAAGGCACATATCAATCCCTTGTTGGCCATCAATCGCCAACAGCACCTCGTAGCCTTTGCGTTTTAAACGACGACTCAACATATCGCGGTTCATTTCATTATCTTCGACAAGTAATATCGTCGGCATTACAGCACCCATACCTTATTCATCAAATGCGCCTTTTAGCGCGCTTTGTAAATCTGAACTTGTCGACGTCAGTGTTAAAACATATTCAAATTCGGAGTCTGCACTCTGGGCCGTTACCTTTGCGTAACACGCAACGTCAAAGTCGTCGATACTCACATCGACCAACATCGGTAAAGGCTCGGTACTGGTAACCCGCAATCGGTCACCCGAGCGCGCATCAACATGAACTACATATTGCTTCGACGCAGTTTGTTTACCCGCCATCAAGGTGAGCTGCAGCTGAATTTGATTCTTTGATACCTGCCACTTATCCACTGGCTGCGGCAGTACTAAATCATAGGGCATTCCAACGCCCAAAATTTCCGTCAATGCAACCGCGTCACCCATACCCTTGAGCGATACGGTTACCTTATCGCCGGACAATACCTGAGTCGAGGCGGCAGCTATCGTCGCCGGCGAGGCCAATATTTGCCCACCCACCGTGCATGATTCAATACGCCCAGTCAGATTAACGTTATGACCCACCACCCCGTATTTAGATCGGATTTCAGAACCGACATTTCCCGCCACCACATCGCCGGTATTCAAACCAATCCCCATGGTGATTTCAGGCAAATTGTCAGCGCGATTGCGCGTATTCACGTCTTTAATCGCAAGCTGCATCGCCACCGCACACGCTATCGCTCGATCACAATCATCTTTATCGCTGAGCGGTGCGCCAAAAATCACCAAGATGCCATCACCCACAAACTCGTCGACTGTACCTCTGAAACGCTGAACTACTTCAGTCATCGCAGCAAAGTAGTTATTCAGCAATTTTACGCACTGCTCAGGCCCGAGCTGTTGGCTCAAAGCAGAGAAACCGCGAATATCTGCCATTAAAATCGTCACTTGGCGCAGCTCGCCACCTAATTGCAAACCATCATTGTCATCAAGCAAACGTTGAACAATTTCGTCAGAGAGGTATCGACCAAATATCTTGCGAATAAATCGCTGACTTTTTTCAAGCTCAGCAAGGTATTCCCGTTCGCGGTCCCGCCAGCCCTTGGCCTCTAGCAATGCTCGAATTCTCGCCTTTAATAAGGTCGCGTTCACCGGCTTGAGGAGATAATCGCTAGCACCCGCGTCAATACAGCGCACCGCCCCCTCTTCATCTTGCATGCCGCTTACCACAACGACCGGTATTCGACGCAGGGCCTCATCATTGCGAATGACCTGAAGCACCTCATAGCCGTTCATGTCCGGCATCACTAGGTCGAGCAACACCAAATCTGGTTGGGCGCTGCGCATAATCTCCAAGCAACGCTCACCGCTGGCGGCCTCTATCACCATGTAATTTTGACGCTGTAATTGGTGGGCAAGTAGATCGCGACTACTGTCGTTGTCATCCACCACCAAAATACTGGCGGCCATATGCTCTTGATCATCACGGATAATGCCGCGCTTAAAACTTTTAAAAATAGCCGCTATCGGGTCTGAAGCCGCCTTGTCGTCATCACCCAACTTAAACTGCTCTAAACGCCCCTGAAACAGGCGGGACTGGTGACGAATTTGGCGAATATACTCTGCAGCCTCCTCATCTTCACAATCTTCGAGCAACATATCGCCATAGCCATCGACAAGGCCAATCGCATTGCGTAAATCGTGCCGCAGACGGGAAAGCTCGGTTTGGGAATCTGCTGAAAAAGCGGAAATCGACTCCAGCATTTTGATCATGGTCACCGCGGCCTTAGCAATCTTCTTCACATCAGCTTTCATCTCAGAAGAAGCCGAAATAACGGGCAACTCCAACAGTGACTCAGTGAATGCCTGCACGGACGCCAAGGGCGCTTGTAACGACTGGCGCTGGTCGTCCAAATACGCTTTAAAAATACGATCGCGATTACTCAAGTATCGCCTCCCTAAAATCTGTACGAGATTATCGAATTTAATCCCAAAAAAACCATAAACCCTAGTCATTTCTATTCAGTGAATATCGTCAAACACTGGCCAACCTAGCCACCGCGCTCTATAATGCGCGCACGTTTTTTGACGACACTAGAAATTAGGGCCCATAGCTCAGTTGGTTAGAGCATCCGACTCATAATCGGCAGGTCCCAGGTTCAAGTCCTGGTGGGCCCACCATTTCTAGCTACAACTCTAGCTACAACGGACACTCGTCCTTATCTGCGCTTAGTCTAGCTGATTTAAACAAATTATAGTAAACGCGCTTCGCGGGCCTTGCCCTAGGCGACAATAAATAGACTCCCGAATAACCCATTTCAACTCCTTACGTCTGGCTAGTAACTACCCTCATTGACCACGCTCTAGAACCCTGCCCCCTTAAATTACCTTCGTCGATTCCGCAAGAAATCACACTACCGCCGCATTTATTTATCTTTAACCTAATTTACTAGTACACAAGGACAATTTTGTCTTGAACCAATATTCATTAAAAATTAACACGTTGACGGTAGCATCCCTTTTTGAAGTAGTTTTAATTGCAGAGTTCGCAATCAAGAAGCCATTGATGACAAGAAGATCACACACAACGAGGACAACAGCTAGATAAGCGCCGCACTCTATTGAGAGAGCGAAAGATAGAAATACTGATTAGGGAGAGTTAAGCAATGCGTAATGAAAAAGACAGCTTTGTCGGCAACTTTAACCCGCCAATGTCACTGATTGCGAAGAGTGACTGCGGCGCCCCTGCAAGGTTTGGGCGTGTTAGTAGCAATTGCCCGGAGCCGGCGCTAAGCGCTCAGGACTTTCTAAATCTGAAACACCAATCCGCTCTCGAACCGGCCCGCAAGCCCAGCATTGACGAAAAAATTGAATACCTGAAGAAAGAGTTAGACTTTCTGAGAAGAAGCTCGCGAAAAATATCGTAGACCGACGTTTAATAGCCACTCACGCCAAGATTTTGCTGGCTTTTACGTGGCTATCTCATAGATATCGCGGCTTTTCCAACTAGCTATGTATGACTAATCAGTGGCTTCCAAGTGCTTATTGATACGCAGAGCCAATAGCGTACAAAGGGCACCGGAGATCAAATATAGGCTTACCGCCATAAGACCGAAATGCACCGACAATCCAAGTGCAATCAATGGTGCAAAAGCGGCGCCAAACAACCATGCTAAATCTGAAGTTAATGCAGCACCTGCATAGCGGAAACGGCGTTCAAAATTCGCGGTTACCGTGCCAGACGCCTGTCCATAAGAAATACCCAGCAGTGCAAAGCCAATTAATATAAAGGCATCTTGCATGACCGGCGTACCACCCATCAGCATCGGTGCAAACAGTGCAAAAATCCCAATCAAGACGGCCATTAAGGACACGGTTGTCCGTTTACCAATACGGTCAGCAATCACGCCAGAAAGAATAGTGGCGACAATACCAATGCAGGCGCCAAACACCTGAACAACAAGAACCTTGCCAATTAGCTGAGACTCACCGAGTAAAATCCACGATAAGGGGAATATGGTTACGATATGAAAAAGTGCATAACTTGCCAGCGCGGCAAAGGCCCCCAGAAAAATATTTGGCCCTTGCTTATCTAGCATTTCACGGGTGCTAATTGGCTCTAGCTCGCTCTCCTCTAGTGCCTGCGTATACTCTTCGGTTAGCACTAAGCGCAAACGAGCAAACAGCGCGACGACATTTATTGCGAACGCCACAAAGAAAGGATAACGCCAAGCCCAGGCTTGAAAGTCTTCGCTGCTGACGCTGTTAATTAAGTATAAGAATAATAAATTAGCGATTAAAAAACCGATTGGCGCACCGAGCTGGCCAATCATGGCATACCAGCTGCGCTTAGCTTTTGGGGCATTTAAAACCAGTAGCGATGGCAAACCATCCCACGACCCGCCCAAAGCAAAGCCCTGCAAGATCCGAAACATAGCAAGTAAGAATATCGACGCGCCGCCCAAGGTATTGTAGCCAGGCAAAAAGGCGATACCTGCAGTAGCCGTGCCTAATAGAAATAGTGATGTTGTGAGTTTTACACTGCGGCCCCAGCGACGCTGGATATTCATAAACAGGGCAGTGCCAAATGGCCTAGCCACAAACGCCATGGAGAAGATAGCGAAACCGTAAAGCATGCCCTCTAAGCTACTTACAAAGGGGAAAAACACGCCGGGAAATACCAGCACGCAGGCGATACCGAACACAAAAAAGTCGAAATGCTCTGATGCGCGGCCTATGACCACACCGATGGCAATTTCACCGGGAGCAACGGAAGAATGCCTCTCGGGGTTTTGCATTTCGGCGGTGCTAGCGTTGTTATTCGTCATGGGTTTAGCGGTACTGGACATGGCGCAAATTTCATCCAAATTTAGTAATGGCGGAAAGCCTACTCTTATTGCGACGAGCCAGCCATAGGACAAATTGTCCAATTCTATCGCCCACGCAATTAGCTTAGAGTTCGCAACCTCACCTAATCTCTGGACTTGCGAGTGGCGATGTCGATTCACAGAACTCTGCGCAATATTTTTTTCACAGCCATTATTGTGTTGCTATCAGGCTGCGATACGGTAGTGATGTCGCCCTCTGGCGATATCGCCGCTCAACAGGCAAACCTGATTGTATGGGCAACTATACTCATGCTAATTGTGGTCGTGCCCGTCATCGCACTCACGCTGATATTCGCTTGGCGCTATCGTTCAAGTAATAAAGACGCCACCTACTCCCCAGACTGGGATCACTCCACCAGTCTGGAGTTAGTTATTTGGGCGGCACCGCTGGCCATCATTATCGCCTTGGGCGCACTCACATGGGTGAGCACTCACCAACTTGACCCCTATCGCCCACTGGATCGCATAAGCGAGGGCAAGCCCGTTCCTGAAGGTGTTGAACCCTTGATCGTAGAGGTAGTGGCCATGGACTGGAAATGGCTTTTCTTCTACCCGGAACAAGGTATCGCTGTCGTCAATCAGCTGGCGGCACCGGTTGACCGCCCGATCAAGTTTAAAATCACATCGACCACCATGATGAACTCGTTTTACATTCCCGCTCTGGCAGGACAAATCTATGCTATGGGCGGCATGGAAACCCAACTACACGCGGTAATCAATGAAGTCGGCAGTTATGACGGCTTCTCTGCCAATTACTCAGGCGAAGGCTTTAGCCATATGCGTTTTAAGTTTCTTGGCATGAGCGAAGAAAACTTTGATGAATGGGTTACCAAGGTTAAAACCGAAGGCAATGAACTTAGCCGCCCTGTTTACAAGGTGCTTGAAAAACCTAGCGAAAAGAATCCTGTTCACTATTACAGAAGCGTTGCGCCCGAGCTGTACGACGCCATTCTCAACCGCTGTGTAGATGCCGGCTCCGCTTGTATGAAGGATTGGATGTCACCTCATCACAAAGACCACGATTCTTCGGCTAGCTCTAAGGCGCAGCACGAGGGTCATCATGCTCAATAGATTATTTGCCACAACCAATTTAATCGCCACGCGTTTGTTCCATTCACTGACAATGCCCCGTGGGCATCGGTAATTTTCATGTCTGAACAGTTCGAACTAAGCAAGCTGATATTCGGTCGACTCAGCTGGGAGTCAATCCCTCTTCATGACCCCATTCTATTGGCGACGTTTATCGTTGTCGCGATAGGCGGCGGCGCGCTTGTCGGCGCACTCACTTATTACAAAGTATGGGGCTATTTGTGGCGCGAATGGATCACAAGCATCGATCACAAACGCATCGGCGTGATGTATATGATTTTAGGTATCGTGATGTTGCTGCGCGGCTTTGCCGACGCCATCATGATGCGTATCCATCAAGCTATGGCATTTGGCGACGCGACTGGCTATTTACCGCCCCACCACTACGATCAAATCTTTACCGCCCACGGCGTGATCATGATCTTCTTCGTGGCCATGCCCTTCGTTGTTGGCCTAATGAACTATATTGTGCCGCTGCAGATTGGCGCGCGGGATGTTGCGTTTCCCTTCTTGAACAATTTAAGTTTTTGGATGACGGCAGCGGGCGCTGGCTTAGTAATGGTATCGCTATTTATCGGCGAATTCGCCAAATCCGGGTGGCTCGCTTATCCCCCCTTAACCGGCATATTGCAAAGCCCCGGCGTGGGGGTCGACTATTATATTTGGTCCTTGCAGATAGCCGGGGTCGGCACGCTGTTGTCTGGCATCAACTTTGTAGTAACCATTGTGAAAATGCGCGCACCCGGCATGAATATGATGAAAATGCCGGTGTTCGTGTGGACGGCCCTGTGTACTAACATTTTAATTGTGGCGGCCTTCCCGGTACTTACCGCGGTCATGACCTTGCTGTCACTAGATCGCTACTTGGGCATGAACTTCTTCACCAACGATCTTGGCGGCAACGCCATGATGTACGTGAATCTAATTTGGATTTGGGGTCACCCAGAAGTTTACATTCTAATTTTGCCAATCTTTGGTGTGTTCTCAGAAATCGTTTCGACCTACAGCGGTAAACGTCTGTTCGGATACTCGTCGATGGTTTACGCCACGCTCGTCATCACTATTCTGTCGTATCTAGTCTGGCTACATCACTTCTTTACGATGGGCTCTGGGGCGACGGTGAATAGCTTCTTCGGCATCACCACGATGATTATCTCAATACCCACCGGTGCCAAGATATTTAACTGGTTATTCACTATGTACCGTGGCCGCATCGTATTTGATGTACCCATGTTGTGGACCGTCGGCTTTATGGTGACCTTTGTTGTCGGCGGCATGACTGGGGTGTTATTAGCCGTTCCACCGGCGGACTTTGTCCTGCACAACAGCCTGTTTCTGATTGCGCATTTCCACAATGTCATCATCGGTGGCGTCGTGTTCGGCACCTTTGCTGCAATCACTTACTGGTATCCCAAAGTAACGGGCTACAAACTAGATCCGTTCTGGGGCAAGGCGTCCTTCTGGTGCTGGTTCATCGGCTTCTACCTCGCTTTTATGCCGCTGTATCTGCTGGGCTTCATGGGCGTAACACGACGCATGAGCCACTTCGACGATCCGTCAATACAAATCTGGTTCCAAATAGCCCTGGGTGGCGCAGTATTAATTGGTATCGGTATCGCCTGCTTCTTGATCCAGCTCTACGTCAGCTACAAAAAGCGTGATTCACTGCGCGACGAAAGTGGTGACCCTTGGAATGGCCGTACCTTAGAGTGGTCAACTTCGTCACCGCCACCTCAGTACAACTTTGCATTTACTCCACGAGTATATGACAACGACGCATGGTGGCAGATGAAAGCGAACGGTTTTGTACGACCCAACACCGGCTTTATGCCTATCCACATGCCCAAAAATACCGCAGCCGGTATAGTTATCGCCGGCATCAGTGCGGTGTTTGGTTTTGCGATGATCTGGCATATGTGGCTACTTGGCGGACTGTCATTTGCCGCTCTGATAATTACAATTATTGTTCATACCTTCAATTACAAGCGTGACTACTACATCCCGGTTGAGGAAGTAGAAAAAATTGAGGCTGAATTTGAAGCAAAACGAAGCGAGGTGCTTGCCTAAGATGTCTCATTCAAGCGCAGTACCGGCGGCGCCGGACCATTTTGATTTTCTAGTGCGCGACGAGCATCACGTTGCCAACGGCACTTTATTGGGATTTTGGCTGTACTTAATGAGCGATTGCCTGATCTTCGCAGCGCTCTTTGCAACATATAGCGTACTTAGCCAAAGTTACGCTGGTGGTCCGACTGGCGCTGAGCTGTTTGACCTGCCACTCGTTGCGCTGAATACCAGCTTCCTACTGTTTTCCTCGATCACCTATGGTTTCGCCATGTTGCAAATGCAGCAGGGAAAACTAAAAGGGACGATGATTTGGTTAGCGACTACTGGGGTATTCGGTGCCGCGTTTCTGGGATTAGAACTCTTTGAGTTTTATCATTTAATTCATGAAGGGGCCACGCCACAGCGCAGCGCATATTGGTCAGCTTTTTTTACATTGGTCGGCACCCACGGCCTACATGTGACCTTCGGCATTATTTGGTTAATTACTCTGCTGCTTCAACTTCGTAAACACGGACTTACTGTACCGAACCGCCGCCGCCTATTTTGCCTATCCATGTTTTGGCATTTCCTCGACGTCGTCTGGATTGGCGTATTTACCATTGTCTATTTAATCGGGTCAATGTCATGAGCGAACACAATCAACACAGCCTAGACCACCATGACGAAGAAGGGCCGCACAGCACGTTCAGCGGCTATATGATCGGCTTTATCGCCTCGGTCATTCTCACCGCAATTCCCTTCTGGCTAGTCATGGCGGATGTACTCAGCTCTCGCAATGCAACCGTCGTGGTTATATTGGGATTTGCCTTAGTGCAAATTCTTGTGCACATGATTTACTTTCTGCACATGAATTTTCACTCAGAAGGCGGTTGGAATATGCTCTCGCTGATTTTCACCATCGTCTTACTGTTTATCACGCTCGCAGGTTCCCTGTGGGTGATGTACCACATGAACGCGAACATGATGCCGGGCATGATGGGCAGCACATAGTTCACGCGACACAGCTGCGAGTAAATCAACCATGGCGATGCCCTCATTGCTTAAAAAAGTGACTACTATCGCCATAGGGCTCCTGATCTTCGCTGGCTTTATTTTTCTCGGCAATTGGCAGCTGGAGCGGAGAGCGTGGAAGTTAGATCTTATTCAAAGGGTTGATGCACGAGCTCACGCATCGCCAGAATCCGCACCCACGGCGGAATACTGGCAAGACATTAGTAGCGAATCAGACGAGTATCGCCGCGTATCGGTGACAGGCAATTTTATCAGTGATAAAGACACCCTTGTTGTCGCCGCAACAGAGCTGGGCAGTGGCTACTGGGTGATCACGCCTTTTCGGCGAAGCGATGGCAGTATCGTATTAATAAATCGCGGATTCATCAATCAAGGGGTTCAAGCCAAACCGCCACCGACTGAACAGCAAGATCTCATCGGCCTTTTACGAATAAGCGAACCCAAGGGCAGCGCCCTACGAGATAACGATTCAAACGCTAATCGCTGGTACTCACGTGACGTGGCAGCGATTGCAAACATGCAAAACTTGTACGCGGCCCCGTACTTTATTGATGCCGAAAAAAGCCATGAGACCAGCCAAGCACATCAACAAGGCAGCCAACATCCCGTTGGCGGACTCACTGTTATTAGCTTTCACAACAGCCACCTGGTGTACGCCATAACCTGGTTTAGCCTAGCACTTCTGATCATTGTCGCCGCCATAATTGTTGTACGGGAAGAACGCAAAGCACCTTCACGTTGATGCATACTGCGACTTATACGCAGGCAACGTTATACTGTGTAATCACCCAAATTTACCTATCAAAATGCGTGTACAGCTATGAGCGACGAAACCCTTTTAAGCAGCTATTCGCCGAGCACAGATACTGACACCCTCGGTAAGCATATGCGCCAGCTAGTGCAGCTTAGATGGCTGGCAGTACTGGGGCAATTGCTCACCATTCTCGTTACCCACTATGGCTTTGGCGTAGAACTGCCAATACAAATCATGCTTGGAGTGCTAGCTGGGCTCGTCCTGTTTAACGCTCTGAATGAGGTAGCACTTCGGTTTAGACACCGCGTCAAAACCGCGGAGTTATTCATCGGCCTTTTGGTAGACATGGGCACACTGACGGTCCAGCTTTATCTTAGCGGCGGCGCAACCAACCCGTTCGTCTTTCTCTATCTCTTGCAGGTTGGTTTAGCCGCCGTGCTATTAGCCCCCTCTTACGCATGGGCACTGCTGGGCATATCCACGCTGTGCTTCCTGTGGCTCGCTGAAGCGGGTCGGCCACTTGATTTGCCCCAAGATTACCACCTAGGGATACACAGCTATTACGTTGAAGGGATGTTAATTTGCCTCGTTTTAAACGCTGCGCTTTTAGTGGTGTTTATTAATCGCATCAACCGCACTCACCGCGAACACGACGCACGTCTTGCCGAGCTGCGCCAGCGCGCCGCAGAGGAAGAACATATCTTACGCATGGGTTTACTCGCCTCCGGCGCCGCCCACGAGCTGGGTACGCCGCTGGCCACCATAGCGGTTATTCTTGGCGATTGGCGTCATATGCCAGCGCTACAAGCCGACAAAGGTCTCGAAGAAGAAATTACCGAAATGCAAACCCAAGTGCAGCGTTGCAAAACCATTGTCAGCGGTATACTAATGTCCGCGGGCGAAACCCGCGGCGAATCCTCGGGCGAAACCAGCGTCTGGGAATTTTTTGACGATTTAAGCAGCGAATGGGCGTCGACTCGAAAAATCGGTGAATTTAGCTTTGGGAACCATTTTGGAGAGGATGTCGACATCGCTTCCGATACGGTATTAAAACAAACCATTTACAACCTCCTCGACAACGCCTTAGAAGCATCCCCAGACTGGGTCGGACTGGAGGTGTATCGTGAAGACAACATGCTTCTTATTCGTGTTATAGATCGTGGCCCCGGTTTTGCCAAGGACATTTTCAACCGCCTAGGCCAGCCGTATCAATCGACAAAAGGCAGACCAGGAAGTGGTCTGGGCTTATTCCTGGTCTTTAATGTGGCGCGCATATTAGGTGGCCAAGTTAAGGCTCGAAACAGAAGTGAAGGTGGCGCAGAAATAAACCTTCGTCTACCAATAGAAGCACTCCATTTAAAGGAGGCCTAACAATATGACTGATGAGATAAAAAACCCCAGCAAAAAACTACTACTTATTGAAGATGATGAAGCCTTCGCACGTACACTTGGACGCTCATTCGAGCGACGTGGCTATACGGTAATCAGTACTAATAGCCTAGAGGGTGCTCAGACGCTTTTAGAAAAATATTCACCTCGCTACGCCGTTGTTGATCTTAAACTAGATGGCGAGGCATCTGGACTAGCCTGCGTACAGGCATTGCATAAACACGACGTAGACATGCTCATTGTCGTACTCACTGGCTACGCCAGTATTGCAACTGCAGTAGAAGCCGTAAAACTCGGTGCCTGTCACTATCTCGCCAAACCCTCAAACACCGACGACATTGAGGCCGCTTTTAACAGCGCAGAAGGTAACGTGGAAGTCGAAATTCGTGGCCGGGCGACCTCCATTAAAACCCTCGAATGGGAGCGGATACACGAGACCTTAGCGGAAACTGGGTTCAATATTTCCGAGACTGCTAGACGATTAGGTATGCACCGACGGACACTTGCACGTAAGCTCGCAAAACAGCAGGTAAAATGATTAAGGCTTCAAAACAACCTAAACGCGCCTCTAAATATCTCTTTTATCCCTATCTATCAAATAGTTAAGGCGAATCTAAGTATATTTCCCAGTTCCTCAGTACTCGCTAAAAATCTAGACTCAAGAGTCCGTTACTTTAACGCTTATATAATTACGAAAAGCTCACACGGCAGTGACCTAACATGAACGATAAAGATGCAGTTAATGATCTCCTAGCTCGTACGAAAGCGATCGTAGACACGATCGTCGACGGTGTCATCACGATCAGTGATCGAGGCTTAATCGAAACAGTTAACCCTGCGGCAGAAAATATATTCGGCTACAATAAAGCACAGCTTATCGGGAAGAATGTGTCTATGCTCATGCCCTCCAACTATAGTCAAGGGCATGATGGCTACCTTCAAAACTATCTCAGCACCGGCGATAAAAAAATAATCGGCATTGGCCGAGAAGTCACCGGAATGCGACTCGATGGAACAACCTTCCCACTAGAACTCGCAATAAGCGAAATGGAAGTAAATGGCCAGCGCATGTTCACCGGGATCGTCCGAGACATTTCTGAACGTAAGAATACCGAGGAAAAACTAAGAGAACTATTAGCTCGCACCAAAGCCATTCTCGATACCATCGTAGACGGTGTGATTACAATTAGTGATCGGGGCCTGATTGAAACCGTTAACCCTGCGGCAGAAAAAATATTCGGTTACAAATTACAAGAATTAGCGGGTAAAAATGTCTCCATGCTAATGCCCAACCCCTATCGCGCTGAGCACGATCAATATTTAGATAATTATTTAAGTACCGGTGAGAAAAAGATAATCGGCATCGGCAGGGAAGTTACTGGGTTGCGGAAGAATGGCAGCACCTTCCCCTTGGAACTTGCAATAAGTGAAATGGAAGTGAGTGGTCAGCGCATGTTCACCGGGATTGTCCGCGACATCTCCGAACGCAAAGAAACCGAAGAAAAACTGCGCAGCGCAATGCATCGCGTACACGAACAGCAAATTAAAGACGAATTTATCGCAACCGTGAGCCATGAACTTCGCACCCCACTCACATCAATTAAAGCATCACTGGATTTAATTATAGGCGGGGCAATCGAAGCTAATTCAGACCAAGCAGATACGCTAATTCAGATTGCACAGAAAAACAGTGACCGATTACTACTACTCATCAATGACATTTTAGATATATCAAAAATTGAATCAGAAAAAATGCAGTTTAATCGTATAAAACTACGAGTTAAGCCGTTTTTAGATACCGCAATATTTGACAATCAAGCCTACGCAAAAAAACATCATGTTAAATTTATACTAACTGAGTGCCCAGATCCGATCTACATCGATGCAGACCCCGATCGCATGATGCAGGTAATGAGCAACTTAATGTCTAATGCTGCAAAATTTTCTAATGAAAATTCCGTAGTTGAAATTAGCGCTACCGTCATCAAAGACAAAATTCGTATTGCGGTAACTGATAAGGGCCTCGGCATCCCATTGGAATTTAAAAGCCGCGTATTTGAAAAATTTACTCAAGCCGACACGTCGGACAAACGCGCCATCAGTGGCACCGGCCTCGGCTTACACATTTCAAAAGCTATTGTAGAACAGCACCAAGGTGAGCTGTCCTTCATTTCTGAACTTGATGAAGGAAGTACCTTTTATATTGATCTACAGAAAGCCAATCCAGAAACGGAGAAGCCCAGTGAGTAATCCACCAGAACTTTCTCGTCTAATGTATGTTGAGGACGAACCGGATATACGTGTAGTTGCTAATATTGCTCTAACGCAAGTCGCGGGCTTCTCGGTGGAAATTTCCCCAAATGGAACTGAAGCCTTAAAAGTAATCACTAGCTTTATGCCACAACTGATTTTGTTGGATGTGATGATGCCAGGAATGGACGGCCCCCAACTGCTAAAGAAAGTGCGCGAACTCCCAGAATTCATTGAAACCCCGATTGTATTTATAACAGCGAAAGCGCAAATTGAAGAAATTCAAAAGTTAAAATCTATGGGAGCCGCAGCCGTAATCACTAAACCATTTAACCCTATGACACTGGGCGAAGAAATAAGAACTATATGGCGGAATTATTATGAGTCAAAACGATAGTAGCAATTCGGGCTCTGTAGATGCGCAGTTAGCAGAACTACAACGTAATTATATTCTCAAACTTGACCAAAAAATCAAGGATATACTTGGCGTCTGGCAAACACTTCAAAACAGCCCCCAGCCCACAGATGATATCTACAATCTGCACCGGACAGTTCACTCAGTAGCTGGCACATCAGCTATTCTAAATTTCATGGAAGTCAGTCGTATTTGCTCAAGCATCGAGTTACTTTTATTACCGATACTGAAAGCTACGACGTATGAAGAAAGCACCCTCTCTCAAATTGACACTCACATGAAAGACTTGAACACCCTGCGCCAAAACCAAGACTATAGCGCTAAGCCTATTAATTTAGAGGGTTGAGGAGCGCTGTAGCGCAGCGTAAGCGGGACAACGCCCCGCGAGCCAAAGCTGGCCCCGCGAGCATAGCGAGTGCTGTGGGTCTTGCCATAGGGCATCGCCTAGTGGATTCCACGTCCAGCAACCCATAAAAAAACCCGAGACTCTAATGAATCTCGGGTCAGTGTGGCCCGCGAGTAAAGCGAGTGTTTTGGCCATTTAAATTACAATAAAAAGCCCCAACAGCGTTAGCTATTGGGGCTAGTATTTAAAGCCTGGCGATGACTTACGCAGCGAGTTCTGTGGGGCTGACCTACATTTGATCAGAAGCGATGCTTCTGTCCCTTCGGGCTTCGTCGCTACCGCTCCTCGTCCAAACCTCGTTCTTTCAGAACAGAGGTTTGTCGCATGTGTAGTGGCTTAATGAATCCGGACACCCAATAAGGCGTTAGAATAGCGCCAGC